>CAYLLY010000009.1:0-48106 GCA_964384595.1 uncultured Nitrospirales bacterium | reverse complement strand
GCTTGACCCTGCCGGCGTTCACATCCATGCTGACGGGCCTGCCGGTCGAAGCCCATGGCGTGGACTGGAACGACTACGAGCCCCAGCGCGGCTACCTGAAAGCGCCGACTCTCTTCGAGATCGCCACCTTCAACGGCAGCAAGTGGGGCGCCGCTTTCATCCAGAAGGAGAAACTCCTGCACGCGACGAAACAGGATCGGCGCCTGGCCCTCCACGTCTGCAGCGTGAGCGAGCCGGGCTGCACCGCCAAAAAGATCGCCGCCGACGTCATCAACGCCTATAAAACCACCACCGATTCCACCAAGCCCGCCCTGTTTCTCATCCATTTCGCCGAGGCCGATACCGCAGGCCATGCCGACGGATGGATGAGCAAGCCGTATCTCAAGGCGGTGGAGGACATTGACCGGGCGATCGGGGCGCTCATCAAAGGGTTCAAGGAGCTGGGGCTCTACGAGCGGACCACCTTCATCGTCTCGTCCGACCACGGGGGCCATGGGACCACCCATGGGACCCCCGCCCCGGAAGACATGACGATTCCGTGGATTGCGGCGGGACCGGGCATCAAGGCAGGGTACGAAATCAAGCAGCCGGTGTCGCTGATGGACACGCCGGCGACCGTCATGCACGCGTTCGGGATATCCGATTACTACGTGGAGTGGAAGAGCCGATCAGTCGAGGAGATGTTCGAAGTCGGAAAGGCGGCGGTGGGAACCGGCCGTCCTAATCAATAATATACTTCAGCGGGTCAACGGCGGCCCCGCCGACTTCGATTTCATAATGAAGGTGCGGGCCGGTCGAAAGGCCCGTATTGCCGACCCAGCCGAGCAGGTCTCCCCGCTTGACGTTCTGGCCCGTCTTCACCTTGAGCTTGTCCATGTGCCCGTAAATCGTGCGCATGCCGTACCCGTGCAAGATGCTGACGGTGTTGCCCAGGCCCGCTTCGGTCCCTGCAAAAGTGACGGTCCCTGCGGCGGGCGCGATCACCGGCGTGCGCAGCGGCGCCGTGATATCCACCCCGCCGTGCATGGTGTCCCTGCCCGTGAACGGCGACACCCGCCGCCCGAACCCCGAAGAGACCCAGCCCCGCACCGGCCAGATCGACGGCGTTGACGCCCATTGCGCCTTCCGCTCGCCGACAATGCCTTTCAGCTCGCGCAGATATTGTTCCTGGATAACGGCCTCATCCTTCAACCACGTCAGTTTCTGCTGCAATTGCGCGGCGACGCTGACGAGCGTTTCGCGCTCACCTCCCAGCCCGCCCGGCTGCATGACTGCGCTGGACTCTTCCTTCCCGCCCAGGCCCAAGGGCGACGGCGGCACCTTCGGGGGATCCAGCCCAAGCATCATCCGGATCCGGATGTTCACTTCCCGCATGGTCGACAATTGCTTCCTGAGGTCTTCCAACGACGACGACAGCACGCTGGCCTGCTGGCGGTGTTGGACCGCTTCCGACCGGAGGGCCTCCAACTCCCAGATCTCCCCGCTTCGGGTCACGTACTGGACCAGGAACAGCGCTTCGACGATGGCCGCCAGCAAGCCGGCGACCAGGAGAACCTTGACGGTCCGCCGCCTGATGCTGAACCGGCGGGGACGCGAGGTCGCGCCCGGAAAGACGACGATATGGAATTCGTGATCAGATTGACTCATACACCCCGGCCATGAAAGCAGGGCGAATGAGTACCATACCCCCTCCGGAAATGTCAATATGCCCTAGGGATTTTTCGACCAAAGCCGTCATTATCGTGAGAGAATCACCCATGTTGGCAGGGGCAATATCTTCAGGGCGTGGACTCGGACACCCACCGGAGGTAGTCGGTGGACCCTACGACGACAGGCAGGGCGATGATCTCCGGCACGCTGTAGCTGTGGAGGTGCTTGACGGCCGCCGCCAGTTGCTCGAACCGGGATCGGCGCGATTTGACCACCAGGAGCACCTCATCCTCCTGGGAAAGCTTCCCCTCCCATACAAAGAGCGACCTTATCTGGGGCACGACATTGACACAGGCGGCCAGCCGATCCTCAACCAGTCGTCGGGCAATCCGGTCGGCCTCTTCCCGGGAGGCCGACGTAATCAGCACGACAATGGCATCGCCGCCTTCAGAAACGGGGTCGGAGTCGCTTTTCCCGGTCACCATTCATTTGCCCTCCATTGGTTGACAGCAGGAAGAACGCCGCCTTACTATCACCTCCACAGGGAGGATTCGCATCATGGGTTTCACCATCACGGTCCAGGAGTTGAAGCAGAAGCTTGATCAGGGTGAGCCGGTCGTCCTCATCGACGTGCGGGAGCCCTGGGAATATAACATCGCCAAAATCGCGGGCGCTCAACTCATTCCGCTGGGCACACTGGCAACCGAGTACAAAAAACTCGATCCCAACGGCGAGATCGTCATCCACTGCAAAATGGGGATGCGGAGCATGGACGCCACCCAGTTCCTCCTCCAGCAAGGGTTCAGAAACGTCAAAAACCTCACGGGGGGCATCGTCGCCTGGTCCCAGCAAGTCGACCCGTCGGTCCCCCTCTACTGAGGGGGGCTCAGGACGTGCGCCCCAGTTGCCGGTAGTAGTCCACGGTCCGCGCCAGGCCGTCTTTCAGCGAGGCCTTCGGGTCCCAGTCCAGTTCCCGGTGGAGCCGGGATGAGTCGAGCGCGATCCTCAACTGCTCCCCTTTTTTCGCCGGCCCGTGGACCTCGCGGACGGACGGGTTGATGAGCCCGGCCAGAATGCCGAACAGTTCGTTGATGGTCGTTTCCTGCCCCGTTCCCACGTTATAGATCCCGTGGGCCTCCTTGCTCAGGGCGGCGATGTTCGCCTCGACCACGTCGTCCACATAGACAAAGTCGCGGGTCTGCCGGCCGTTCCCGTTGATGATCGGCTGTTCGCCCTGCAGCATTTTCTGCGTGAAGATGGCCACCACGCCCGCCTCCCCGTAGGGGTCCTGGCGCGGGCCGTATACGTTAGCATACCTGAGGCTCACATACTCCAGTCCGTCGGCGTCGCGGAAATAGCGCAGGTACTCGTCCCCCACCGCCTTGCTGATGCCATAGGGCGACCCCGGCCGCGTGGGGTGGGACTCCGAAACCGGAAGCTTTTCCGGCTCTCCGTACACCGCTCCCCCGGAGGACGCGAAGATGAACTTGCGGACTCCATACTTGATGGCGTTCCGCAGGACGTTGAGCGTGCCCAGGATGTTCGTCTCGGCATCGAACATCGGATCCTGCACGGAGCGCCGCACGTCCATCTGGGCCGCGTGGTGGCACACAACAGCGGGCCGCTCGCGGCGAAAGACCCGCTCCAGCCACCAGCTGCCGATGTCTGTGCGATAGAACGTGGCCGCGCGGTTGACGTTCCGCCGCTTGCCTGTCGACAGGTTGTCGGCGACCACGACCTCGTACCCTTCCTGGACGAGCCGGTCCACGATGTGCGAGCCGATAAACCCCGCTCCTCCCGTCACCAGAATCTTCATGAGGGACGCAGCCTGATCAAGTACTCGACGTTCCCCTTCTGCCCGGCGATCGGCGACGGGATCTCCCCGCACCACTCCCAGCGCTGAGCCACGACGGCGCCGCGGACCTTCGCGACGGTCTCCCGCCGGAGACGCTCGTCCCGGACGATGCCGCCCCGCCCTACCTTTCCCTTGCCGATCTCGAACTGCGGCTTGAGCAGCGCCACCACCTGCCCGCCCGGAGCCAGGCACGCCCGGACGGCCGGAAGAATCATCGTGAGGGAAATGAACGCCACGTCGATGACGGCCAACTCCACCGGCTCAGGAACATGCGACCGATCCAAGTACCGCGCGTTGCATCGCTCGATCACCACGACGCGGGGATCCTGCCGGAGGCGCCAGGCCAGTTGGCCGTAGCCGACATCCACGGCATAGACACGCGCCGCGCCGTGCTGCAGGAGGCAGTCCGTAAAGCCTCCCGTCGAGGCTCCGATGTCCAATGCCACCATGCCGGCCGGATCAATGCCGAAGGCCTCCAACGCCGCCTGCATCTTGAGGCCGCCACGACCCACATAGGGGTGCCCGGGTCCGGCCACCTCGATCGGAATCTCGCGTGGAATGGCTTGGGCTGCTCGGCGGGCGACTCGCCCGGCGACGCTGACGACGCCGGCCAGGATGAGCGCCTGGGCCCGTTCCCGGCTCTCCGCAAGCCCGCGTCGAACCATCGCCAGGTCCAACCGCTCCGTCGCCTTCGCACCCGCCCGCCCCGGCTCCGCCAAGACGGAGCCTTTGCCCGAGTCAATCTTCGACGTCGCCGTTGTCCTGGCCGGCCTCACTCTTCTCCTCTAATTCGAACGGACGCGTCCGCTTCCGGCCGTCCTTGTCCTTGACGAGAATCTCCACCCTGCGCTCGGCGTCATCGAGCATCTTGAGACACACTTTGGAGAGCTTGATCCCTTCTTCGAAAATCCGCATGGAGTCTTCCAGCGGTAACTCGCCCCGCTCCAGTTCGGCCACGATCGCTTCCAACCTGGCCAACGCTTCTTCAAATTTGACCGTCGCCACTCCGTTCAGCCTCCGTGTCCCGCATTATACGCCGCCCGTCCCGTGAATCAATCCGGTAACAGTTTCTCGCCGGCTCGTCTGATCTCGCACAATAGTTCGCCCGAAGCCAGCCGGATGTGCACCGTTTCGCCGGGAACCGTGTCCGCCGCGGCGAGTAATACCGTCAGGCCGGGCCACCGGCGGGTGATGCTGTACCCCCGCGCCAGGATCGCCAGCGGGCTCAGCGCATGGACAGAGCCGACCGCCTCCTGGAGAGATCGGCGCCACAGTTCGAGCGCCACCTGTATCCGCTGATGGAGCCTCAGTCGAAGCTGGGGCAGCATCGTCAAGCCGCGCCGGATCCGCTGGACCGGGCTGTGTAGCAGGGCCTCCTGCTTGAGCGCCTCGACCGCCGCCCGCACCGCGCCGAGACGGTTCGCCTGGGCCAGGCGCAGGCGCATCTCGAGATCGTCGCGGCGCTGCATGGCCCGCGCCACCAGCGCGGTCGGATCGAGGAGGCCGCGCCGCTCGGCTCCGACGCGCGCGCGACGGTCCCGCAGATCGGTACGCATCGCCTGCAGGGTCCGCTCCCCCAGGCCCTTGACGCGGTTGAGCAGGTCTTGCCGGTTGCGTACCACCAGTTCGGCGGCCGCCGACGGCGTAGGCGCCCGCACATCGGCCACGAAGTCGGCGATCGTGTAGTCGATCTCGTGCCCGACGGCCGAGACGACGGGGATGCGCGAGGCCGCAATGGCCCGGGCGACGATCTCTTCATTGAAGGGCCAGAGATCCTCGAGCGATCCGCCCCCGCGCCCGACGATCAGGACATCGAAGCCGCCGGACTCGTTGAGCTCCTCGATCGCGCGGGCAATCTCGCCGGCCGCGCTGTCGCCCTGGACCGCCACCGGGTTCACCACGATCTCGATCCCGGGAAACCGCTTGCGGGCGACTTGCAGGATATCCCTGATCGCCGCGCCGGTCGGCGAAGTCACCACCCCGAGCCGGCGCGAAAGGAACGGCAGAGGCCGCTTCCTCGCCTGATCAAAGAGGCCTTCGGCCGCCAGCCGCTCCTTGAGCTGCTCAAAGGCAAGCTGCAGCGCCCCCACGCCTTTCGGCTCGGCGTACTCGACGATCACCTGATAGTCGCCTCTGGGTTCGTACACGGTGATGCGCCCACGGCACACCAGATGCATGCCGTCCTGGAGCGCAAACCGCAGGGCTCGGCCGGCGGACCGGAACAGGACCGCCCGGATCTGGCTGTTGGCGTCCTTGAGCGTGAAGTAGGCATGGCCGGAGGTGGGAAAGCGGAGGTTGGAGACTTCCCCCTCTACCCAGATGTCGGGAAACGCGGACTCGATGTGCAGGCGCAGGAGAGCGGTAAGGGCCGAAACGGTGTAGAGCGCTCGCGGAGGCGGTCCGCCGGGCATCCGGTCAATCCTGAATACGGAGTCGTTCGATGGAAAGGGCCTTTCCCACGGCGGTGTCCACTTCGAACAGCACCGCCGAAAACACGCAGGGCCCGGGGGCCACTTCGAAGCGGCGCGGCATCTGGGTCAGAAACTTTTCGATGGCGATTTCCTTTTTGATGCCGATCACGGACTCGCTCGGGCCGACCATGCCGACTTCGGTGAGATAGGCCGTTCCCTTGGGCAGAATGCGCTCATCGGCCGTCTGGATATGCGTGTGCGTCCCGAACACGCCGCTGACGTCCCCGTCCAGGTACCAGCCCATCGCGACCTTTTCGGAGGTTGCCTCCGCATGCATGTCCACGATCACGGTCCGCGCTTCCCGCCGGAGCGCCTCGACCTCGTGCCGCCCCACCCGGAACGGGCAATCCAGCGTCGGCATGGCCACGCGGCCCATCAACTGCAGAACCCCGACCTTCTCGCCCGACGCGGCCGTCGCAACCACGCTGCCGCTTCCGGGAACACCCTGGGGATAGTTGGCCGGCCGCAGCAGCCGGGGTTCGTTCCTGATGTAGTCGATGATTTCCTTCTTGTCCCAGATGTGATTGCCGCTGGTGATCACGTGGACACCCACCGAGAACAGTTCCTTCGCCACGTCCGGCGTGACGCCGAATCCTCCCGCCGCGTTCTCGGCATTGGCGATGACGAAGTCCACCCCACGGTCCCGGACGAGCTTCGGCATGTGCCGAGCCACGGTCTTGCGGCCCGGCTCGCCCACGATGTCGCCGATGAACAGGATTTTCACTTTGCAACATCCACGTAGCGGCTTTCGCGGATCACCGTGACCTTGATCTGGCCGGGATACGTGAGCTCCTGCTCGATTTTGCGGGCGAGGTCCCGCGACAGCACGGCGCACTCGGCGTCCGATATCGCCTCCTGCTTCACAATCACCCGGATCTCCCGCCCGGCCTGGATCGCGTAGGCCTTGTCCACACCTTTGTAGTCCACAGCGAGCTTCTCCAGCCTCTCCAGCCGTTTGATATAGGCCTCGACGGTTTCGCGGCGCGCGCCCGGTCTTGCCGCCGACAGGGCTTCGCCCGCGGCCACCAGCACCGTTTCAGGGCAGATCGGCTCGACCTGCTCGTGGTGCGCGGCGATGGCGTTCACGACCCTGACTTCCTCCCCGTATTTCTTGGCGAAGTCCGCGCCGATGATGGCGTGCGGGCCCTCTTCCTCCTGGCTCAGCGCCTTACCCATATCATGCATCAGGGCGCCGCGCCGCGCCAGCTTGACGTCCAATTCCAGCTCCGAGGCCATGATCCCACAGATGTAGGCCGCTTCTCGCGCGTGCCAGAGGTTGTTCTGGCCGTAGCTCGTCCGGAACTTCAGCTTGCCCAGCAGTTTGATGATCTCCGGGTTGACGTTCGGAATCCCCAGCTCGAAGAGCACTTTCTCGGCCTCCTCGATCATCATCTTATCCAGGTCCTTCTTGACCTTCTCGACTACCTCTTCAATGCGGGTCGGATGGATTCGCCCGTCCGCCATGAGCCGCTCCAGGGAAACCTTGGCGATCTCGCGGCGCAACGGGTCGAACCCGGAAATGAGCACCGCTTCGGGCGTCTCGTCCACCACGAGATCAATGCCCGTCGCGGCCTCGAGCGCCCGGATGTTCCGGCCTTCCCGCCCGATGATCCGCCCTTTCATACTGTCGTTGGGAATCGCCACCACCGAGATCGTGGCCTCCGACACGTAATCCCGCGTGATCCGCTGGATGGACCGGGTGATGATTTCCTTCGCCTCCCGGTCGGCGATCTCCTTGGTCTCATCCTGGATCCGCTTGATCATTTTGGCGCCTTCGAACTTGGCGTCGTTCTCGACCTGCGCCAGCAGGGACGCCTTGGCTTCGTCGGCCGTCATGCCGGAGGCGTACTCGAGCGCCTTCGTCCGTTCCTGGAGCAGGCGCTCCGCGTCGGCCGCCCTCTCGTCGACTTCCTTTTCGCGCAGCGCGACCGCCTTATCTTTCTTCTGGAGTTCTGATTCGCGCCGGTCGCAGTTGGAGACTTTGCGGTCCAGCGCTTCCTCTTTCTGCAGCAGACGTTTCTCCAGGGTGAGAATTTCCGCCCGCTGAACCTGCATCTCCTTTTCCAGGTCAGCCCTGGCCTGGACAATCATCCCTTTGGCCTCGATCTGGGCCTCCCGGGCTCGTGCCGCCGCCTCCTTCTCGGCCGCCTTGACGCTCTGCGCCGCACGCTCTTCGGCCTCACGGAGCCGGGAGGCGACGACCTTGCCCTGAATAAGCCAGAGCATGCCGACCCCGATGGCCGCGCCCACCGCGCCCGCAACGATAATGATAGCCAGCTCTGTAATGGCACCCACCTCCCTTCATGCCGAGGGCGGCGGATACGTCCCACAAGACACCGCCGTCAACCCTGCGCAGGTATTCCAGGAGCGGGAGAGAGAATACGTTGGTGGGAAAGCAGACGGAAGGTTGTTTACGAAAGAGCGCCGCGCGACCGACCGACGACGAAAGATAAGCCGGGAGACAGTTCAGGAGGTGGCTTCAACTCTTCAAGAAACGCCATCAACAGCAATTTCCCCTCATCATCACCGAACCCGCACACGCCACTCCCCGGTTTGTCAGGACCCTGACCGTGCCCACTGTGGCCCTTGGACGGGCCCGTGATCGCTCAGGCTCAATCCTGTCCGCATCTCGCTTATCCGATTCGCCGTTCAGTCTTTCGAGAACCGCTTGCGCTCAGTACGTCAACCTGTGCTGCCTTCATCATGAACCCTACCAGCGGTAGGGCCTTCCGCCAACGGGATACTCAAACTCCCGTTCATACGCAGTGTAGCAAAACACCTACCACCTTGCAAGACAAAAGGCCCTACCGCGAGCCGCCGAGTGTCTCCTCGATCGATTCGAGGAGCCCCTCGGCAAGCTTTTCCACGCTCTCCGCATTCTCCTGCTGGAGCTTGCGAGCCTGGTGGAGCTCATGCGCGAGATTCAGGGCGGTCAGAACCGCCACCCTCGTGGGCGTGGCCGCCTTCATGCCCGCCGCCACCGTCCGCATCTGCTCATCAACCTGACGGGCCAACTCGGCTACGTAAGCCTGCTCGGCCTCCCCCCGGACGGCGTACCGCTGGCCGTAAATCTCAACCTCAAACGTCTGGCTCACCGTGCACCTCCCTCATCCTTGTCGCCGTCGGATTCGATCAGTTCGAGTTCGCCGAGGATTTTCTTCAGGCGCCCGCGGACCCAGTCGCGCTCTTTCTCCCAGCGCCGGGCCTCGGCGGACTGCCGGGCCAGCCTGGCGTCGGCTTCCCGCAGACGGGTTTCCAGCAGCGCCGTCCGCCGCTTCACCTCGGCGGAGTGCTTGATGATCTCCTTGACCTTGGCTTCGAGAGCCGCGATTTTGTCGCCACTCGCCATCAGCAGACCTTCTCCACCGACGCGGCGCATTCCCGGCCATTCACCCGCCGATACTCTCGGTGACTCCGAAGCACCCGCTTCACATACAGTCTGGTTTCCGTATAGGGAATGGATTCGATGAACTCATCAGGCTCGACCCCTCCGAACTGCTGGACCCACTTCGCCACGGCTTCCGGGCCTGCGTTGTACGCCGCGATCATATAGACGGGATTACGGTCGAACTTCTCGGCCAAGTGGCCCAGGTACCAGCTTCCCAGACGGATGTTGTAGCGGGGATCGAACAAACGTTCCTTGATGAAGGATTCGCCGCCCAGCCGGCCAGCGATCATCTGGCCGGTCTGCGGCATTACCTGCATCAGGCCGAGCGCGCCCGCCGGCGAAACCGCGTCCGGATTGTACACGCTCTCTTCGCGAATGACCGCGGCGATAAGATAGGGATCGACCCCATTGGTAGTCACCGCCTGAATCGCGGGCAGCAAGCCCTGCGGATACGCCAGTTCCCAGAACGACGATGGCACGCCGCTGATGCCGCGTTCCAGCACATCGGGAAACGTGAGCTGCACCAGCTTGAGGGCACGATGGTATTCGCCGAAGTCCTTCAGCAGGCCGGCCATCCAGAGAATTTCGCCGCGGTCGCCACCGATCTTTCCCGTCAGGACCGCCGCTTCCTCGCCGGCCTCGCGCAGCAGGCCCGCCATGCGCAACTCTACGGCGCGCTGATAGTGCACGTCGCCCGCGATCGGCTTCTCCTTCGGATCGAGCCCGTTGAACGAGACGCCGCCCTGCGCTTCGCCCACCCCGCCGGCAAGAGCGGCGACAGGCCGGACGCGCGCAATCTGACAGTAATAGGAGAGCGGCGCGTCGCCGCACAGCGTCCGGAACAACGTCGCCGCCTGTTGCGTCTCTCCGGATTTTTCCAGGCTCCGGGCCTTCCAGTACAGCGCCGGCACGCTGAAAGGCCCTCCCGGCTGCACCCGAATGGCTTGATCACAAGACCGGGCGGCTTCCTCGAAGCGGCCGCTTTTGTAGAGCAGCCAGCCGGCCCGGTAATACCCTTCGGAGGCCGGGCCCTCCCCGCTCTCTCCCACTTGCTGGTAGGTCTGGACCGCCTTGTCGAGCCGTCCCCGATCCGCATGCTGGGCCGCCAGCAGCAGAAGGAACTTCGCTCTGGCTTCGCCGGAGAGGCGTCCCGCCTCGACCTCCCGCGCAAGGGCCAGAAAGGGCTCATCGAGGCCTCGCCGCAGAAGCACCCTGGCCAGCCAGACGATGGCATCCTGAATGGTGCTGTCGGACCCGCCCTTGACCGCCTGCTCGAAACTGATGCGCGCCTCGTCAAAGCGTTTGAGCCGAACGTGGGCAATGCCCATGTTCAGTCTGGCCCGGTCCCGGTTGGGGGCCGGCGATGACTTCAGATAGTCCTCGAACGCCTTCACGGCGCCGGCGTACTGAGCGGCGTCGAACAGCGTCTTGGCGCGCAGCCATCGGTCTTCCGGCGTCAACTCCGGAATCGCCGCGCCCTCACCCTTCAGACGTTCCAGCCTCATCGCCGCGTCATCCACCTGAGGCGACGCCGCGTGCTGGACCCAGATCCGCCGATAGGTCGCGACGGCGGCGGCCGTATCTTTCCCCTTATATTGACAGTCCCCCTGCCGCAGAAGCACGGCGGGAACCAACGCATGTCCGGCATATTCCGCCAGAAACCTCACCTGCCGCTCGCGCGCCCGCCTGCAGTCGTCCGCTTGGAACCAGGCGTCGACCGAGCGCGCGAGCGCCTGCGGCCTCAAAAGGCTGTCGGGATAGCGCTCGACCAGGAGGTCGAAGGCCGTGGCGGCGCCGTTGAAGTCGGACGCCTTCATATCGGTCGCACCGAGATAATAGAACGCATAGTCGCCCACGACCGGCAGGTGTTGCTGAGCGGACAATAGATATTGGACGGCCTGCCGGTCGCCCCGTTCCTGGTACTGCTTGCCCAGCGCCAGCGCGGCGCGGCCGGCCCACGGGGTGTTCGGGTACTGCTCAATCACGCCTTGCAGGAAACGCATCCCGTTCTCGCGGTCCCGCTGGCCGAGCGCCGCGACGGCCTGGGCGAGACAAGAAGCCGGCTCCGCACAGGGCGTCACGGCCGGCTGGCCGGCCGCCGGACGGGCTTGGAGCAGCAGCAGCCCGATACCCGCCAAGGCCACGGCGGCGATCACACGCAGGGGGTTCCCGAGACTCCGCCGATGAGACGTGAAGGAGGACATGAGGTTTGGCGCGCAACCCGATTGCATCGCGGGGATTATACCATCTTCCGCAGCTTGCCGCGAATCCTGAGGCTGTGTTACGCTCTGCTGGCAATGGCTACAATTGATCTCATGGCCCTGAGCGCCGCTGAATTGGCCGATCTCGGAGAGGACAAGGGCTGGCCGCGCTTTCACGCCCATCAGATTCTCCGCTGGCTGTACCAACGTCGCGTGACCGACCTCGACGCCATGACCGACTTGTCGAAGGCGGTCCGCATGCAACTGTCCACAGAGGCGCGCATCGGCGCGCTCTCCCCCACGGAAGTTCTGACCTCGGAGGACGGCACGCAGAAGTTCATCTTTCATCTGGAGGACGGCAACGCTATTGAGAGCGTGCTGATCCCGGATAGTGGGTCCGGGAGGGGCGCCTTTGGCGGGGCCCCCTCCTGTTCAAATGACCGACTGACGCTCTGTCTCTCGACCCAGGTGGGCTGCACCCTGGACTGCGCCTTCTGTCTGACCGGCCGAATGGGCCTGCTGAGAAACCTCACGGCCCATGAGATCGTCGGGCAGGTGCTGGCGGTACAAAGACAGTTGCCGAAAGACCGCCCGCTCACCAACCTCGTGTTGATGGGCATGGGCGAGCCGCTGGCGAACGCCGACGCCGTGGAAGAAGCCGTCCGCCGTCTCACCAATCAGACCTGGGGCGTCGGACTCTCTCCCCGCCGGATCACGCTGTCCACCGCCGGCCTGGCCTCACGGCTGAAACGGGTGGCGACGATGGGCGTGAATCTGGCCGTCTCGCTGAATGCCACGACCAACGAGCAGCGGACACGGCTCATGCCGGCGGTGAGCAAGGCCTACCCCTTGCAGGCCCTCATGAAAGCCTGCCGCGCCTTCCCGCTGAAACCGCACCGGCGGCTGACCTTCGAGTACGTGTTGCTCAAGGACGAGAACGACAGCGCGCAGGACGCGGCGCGGCTGGTCAAGCTGGTCCGCGGCATGCGTTGCAAGATCAACCTGATCCCCTTCAATGAATTCCCGGGCAGTCCCTTTCGCCGGCCGGCCGACGAGACCGTCCTGCGCTTCCAGTCCATCGTGACGGGAAACGGGATCGACGCATACATCCGCAAGAGCAAGGGACGGGACATCCTCGGCGCCTGCGGCCAGCTTGGGACACTCTCCGAGTCCGCCCCCTTGATCCCAATCCGACAACATTGTTCAACCGCGTAGAAGAAGGAGTCACTGTCGTCATGCTCAAGAGAATGCTGCGCCTCGCGCTCGTCCTGGCGATCATCGCGGTTCTCCCCGATCCCCAGCCGGCGACGGCGAACCGGCTGAAGGTCCAGGAGTTCACCCTGGCGAACGGGCTCAAAGTATTGCTCGTGGAAGAGCCCAAGGCCCCCGTCGTCACGGTCCAGATCTGGTACAAGGTCGGCTCCCGCAATGAGGTCATGGGACGGGCCGGCCTCTCGCATATGCTGGAGCACATGATGTTCAAGGGCACGCCCAAGTACGGCAAGGGCGAGTTCTCCAAGATCATCAAGAAGAACGGCGGCAACGACAACGCGTTCACCAGCCAGGACTACACGGCGTACTTCGAAAACCTGGCCGCCGACAAGCTGGCGCTCGCCCTGGAAATGGAAGCGGACCGCCTGCAGGGACTGCTGCTGGACGATAAGGAGTTTCAGTTGGAGCGCGAGGTCGTCAAAGAAGAGCGCCGTCTCCGCATCGAGGACGTTCCCCCGTCTTACCTGGTCGAGCAGATGTACGCGCAGGCCTTCATGACCCATCCCTACCACTGGCCCATCATCGGATGGTTCAACGACCTGGACGCGATGAACCGGCAGGACCTCAAGTCCTACTATGAAAAGTACTATGCCCCGAACAACGCGACGCTGGTGATCGTCGGCGACGTGAAGGCCGAGACCGCCCTTCCCCTGGTCAGAAAATACTTCGACGGCCTGCCCAAGGGGAATCCGCCTCCCCCGACATCCATCATCGAACCGGAACAGAAAGGCGAGCGGCGGATCGTGGTGAAACGGGAGGCCCAGCTGCCGTTCATCTATTTCGGGTACAAGGTGCCCAATTTCAGGAGCCCGGACGTGCGCGCCCTGGCGGTGCTGGAGAACATCCTCTCCGGAGGCCGGAGCGCGCGTCTGTATGATGCACTCGTCTACCGGAAGAAACTGGCATTACAAGTAGGCGCCGGCTACAACGAGCTGGCGGCGGACCCCGAGCTCTTTACCTTCTATGCCGTCGTCAATCCGGGGGCGAAAATCGCGGACGTGGAAAAGGCCGTCCTGACCGAGATCGAGCGGCTCAAAAAGGAGCCGCCTTCCGATATGGAGATCCAAAAGGCCAAGAACCAGGTGGAGGCCAAGTATCTGTTCGAGCAGGATTCCATTTTCCGGCAGGCGATGCTCCTGGGCACGGCTGAAACCGCGGGCGCCGGCTGGCAGTATATCGCGGACTACGTGGACAAGGTGCGCGCCGTCACGAAAGAGGACATCCAGCGCGTCGCGCGCACGTACCTCAACGAGGACACGCGGACCGTGGGCATCCTGATCCCGCTCGCTCAAAAGCCCCAGGCCCAGCAGGCGGCGGGCGGTGCCCAGTGAGACGGCTTCTGGCTGCCGCGCTCATGGCGCTTTGTATGGCGCCATCCTTTTCCCACGCCGCCGACATCAAGCCTGCCCGCGTCATCATCGAGAACGGCATGACCCTGCTCATCCAGGACCAGCCGTCGCTCCCCATCGTTACCGTGAACGTGCTGATCAAAGCGGGCGCCGTGCACGATCCCGACGCCAAGGCGGGTCTGGCCTACATGACGGCCGGGATGCTCGAGGAAGGCACCAAGACCCGGAGCGCCACGAGGCTCGCGCAGGAGATTGAGTTCCTGGGAGCGGAATTCAACGCCAAGGCCACGAACGACTTCGCCACCGCCACGCTCCGGGTCCTGAAGAAGGACGCCGACCGCGGTTTTACCTTGCTGGCCGATCTCCTCATGAACCCGGCCTTCGCCGAAAAGGAAGTCTCCCGCGTGCGCGACGAACTCCTCGGCGTGCTGCAGGGCGAGAAGGACGATCCCGGGACGGTCGCCGGCAAGGCGTTCAACGACATCATTTTCAAGGGCCACCCCTACCGGCGGCCCACCAACGGGGATGAGAAGACCGTCCCGAAAATCACCCGGAAGGACCTGGTCGCCTTTCATGACGCCTATTACCGCCCCAACCGCACGGTCATGGCCATCGTCGGCGACATCCGGGAAGCTGAGGCGGTCGAACTGGTCAAAAAACACTTCGGCCGGTGGGCGAAGAAAGACGCCGCCGCTTCGCCCTTCCCTTCGCCCGAACCCCTCCAGAAATCCGTCCTCAAGCTCATCGACAAGGACCTGACGCAGGCGACCGTCTCCCTGGGCCATGTGGGCATCGACCGGAAGAACCCGGATTTCTACGCGGTGTCGGTGATGAATTACATCCTCGGCGGCGGCGGGTTCTCCTCGCGGCTGGTGAATCGCATCCGCGACGAGCAGGGCCTGGCCTACGACGTGGACAGCGGCTTCGACGCCCACGTCATGCCCGGTCCCTTCTCCGTCAACCTGCAGACCCGCAACGCCGCGGCCAATCAGGCCATTGCCGCCGCGCTCGCCGAGATCAAGCGCATCCGCACCGAGCCGGTCAGCGACCAGGAGCTGGCCGACGCCAAGGCGTACCTGATCGGCAGCTTTCCCTTGCGCCTGGATACCACCGGCAAGCTGGCGGGGCTCCTGACCGTCGTGGAGCTGCATAACCTGGGGCTGAGTTACTTCGACGACTACCCCAAAGCCATCGCGGCGGTCACCAAAGAAGACATCCTGCGCGCGGCGCAGAAGTACATCAATCCCGATCTCTACGCGCTCGTGGTGGTCGCCAAGCAGGCCGAGGCCAAGATTGATGCGGGGGTTGTCCTTGGGGGGAAGTGAGACGACTGCTACAGGCTGGCCTGATATTCCGTCAGCTTCTTAATAATAAAGTTGGCAAGGCCCACATCGAGGGCTTTACTGCTCTCGGCGAAGCGCCGCTCGACGTCGTCGCCCTGAAAGATACCGTCCTGGACCAGGGTCGGCGTCCGGTTCTTGTTGGGCGCCTGGTCGCCCGGATCTATGCGATGGTGGAAAAAGCCCTTGTCGTGGAACCAGGTGAGGGCATGCTCATCGCCCGGCTTGTCGTAGCACAACTGAAACCCCGTGACGGTTCCGGCCTGATTTGTCCAGACATACAGGTCGAAACATTCGTCCCGGAACCACCGGCGGAAATCCTCGCCGGGTTCTTGCTTGACCGCTTCGACTTCTTTCAGCATGTCGCCATTTATGATACCCCTATTCTCGCGCCAGTCCAGATGCGACAGGCGTAACTAGGAATGGATTCGGTTCAGCCAATAGCCCGGCTCACGCTTGGCATGGGCCACGGCGAGAATGCGGATCTCGTCACCGAGCGCGAGGAATACCAGAGCATAAGGGAACCGAGGCAGCATCGCCCGACGGATATCCAGCTCAGGAGATATATCGAGCAGACGAGGGAATGACACTGGACGGGCGCCGACTAACACCATTGCCCGTTCGATTTCTTCGAAGAGTTTCGACGCCAAGCCCGACTGCCTGGACTCGTACCAAGCCGCCGCATCAGCTATTTCCTCGACCGCTTCGGGCGCAAGTCGAACCTGCTTCACTTACGGTTGAGGCGATCCGTTATCCGTGCAAGCGCTTGATCCCAGGTAAGGCCCGGCTGACCGGCGAGAGCTTCACGCGCCCTCCGCTGCACTTCCGCAATCCATTCTTGGTCGCTTCGCCCCTCACCCGGAACAGCGGGATCGAGACTGTCGAGCAAGTCAACGACCAAACCGGCGCGCTGGTCTTCCGGAAGTTGCAGTGCGTCCTTAAGCAGTTGTTCGGGAGCTTTCGGCATGGATAAAGTTTACTCCCTGCACACCGAAAAGGAAAGAGCAGCCGAAAAGCACGGGCGGTTTTTCACATCTCCCCTCACAATTGGCCCCCGGTCCGCTGTCGCTGAACCAGGTGAAGGCACGCTCCTTCCCCGGCTTGTCATAGCACAACTGAAATCCCGTGATCGTTCCGCTCGGATCAGTCCACACATACAGATCGAAATACTCATCGCTGAACCACCGGCAGAAATTCTCGCCTGGCTGCTGTTTGACTGATTCGACTTCTTCAAGCATAGCCGCCCGACATCATACCCCTTTTCTCGCGCCAGCCCAGCCAGGACAAGCCGGAAGCGTGCCTATTCGTACGTCGAGCTGGGGACGGGAAGGGCTCGGAAGGGCGGATCGAATTCCTACGCTGCGCAGGCTTTGTCGCGGGCGGCGCGGCAGAGGTCAACCGCCTTGAGGTTGGCCGCTGATGGGGCGCACCCTGGTGAATTCTCAGCCAGGGCATCGATAGCCGCTTCGCACGCTTGCAGAAGTTCGGGAGCAGCCGCGATCAGCCGACCGTTAGCCAGGTCAACTTCTTCATTGCGGCCGCAGCAGTCGGCCACATCGTAGTTGTCCCACAGCCCGACAATATGCGGCGGGAACTGCTCGTCCTTCTCATTAATATAGACCAGCATGTGCCAGGGACCCGGCGAGTGTAACGTTAACATGGCGATTTACCTTCCGCTCTGGGAGCAGATAGGATGGTTAGGATACAAACCGCGTCCGCTCAGGCTGCACCCGACACAGATCCCAAGCCAACCCGGTCAACGATAGTCCGAAGATCACCCATTTGGACGGATCGAAGTTGTACCAGCGTGGGCCGTTGCGGTAGTCCCGCTGATGGGCATGGTGATAATTATGGTAGCCCTCGCCGAAGGTCAGGAAAGACACGACCCAACTGTCCCGGCTGGAGTCCGCCGTTGTGTGGGGCTGCGTCCCCCAAATGTGACAAATGGAATTGATGCAGAAGGTGGAATTGAGCACGAAAAACGTGCGCCCCACCCCCGCCAGCAGAAAACAGCCGAGCCCGCCGATCCAGCCGTTGTAGAGAAAACCCACCACGAAAGGCAGGGACAGCCCGGAGAGCACGATCGGCACATAGTACCGGTGCTGCCAGAGCACCACCGGATCATGCCTGAGGCGAGAAGCATACTTCTCGTCGGCATGGGGGTCATTGAAAAAAATCCAGCCGACGTGGCTGTACCAGAACCCCCGCTGGGCGTTGTAGGGATCTTCCTCCTGGTCGCACTGTGCGTGGTGACGGATATGGTCCGCCGACCACTTCAGCGCCGAATTTTCCAGTGCCCACCCGCCGGCGACCAGCAAGCATCCCTTGACCCAGTTCGAGCAGCTGAAGCTCCGGTGGGAAATCAGGCGATGGTAGCCGACCGTGATACCCATGGCGGACACGGCATACAGGAGACCGAACATGGCCCAATCCACCCAGGTGTAGTCGAAGAAATAGGCGTAGGCCGGAAGCCCGATCGCGGCGCCCAGGGTGATGAGACTGAAAAGGAAGATGGTTCCATAACTGCACCGCCTCGTGAGTCTCTTAACCGGCGTCGTGGTGGAAGTCATAAGCGAAGGTCTCCGTGGTTAGGGTGGAGCGGGCGCCACCGGCGAGGCGCCCGCTCCATGCGTGCCTTCTATCGACCGGTCTTAGAAGCGGTTCCGACCACCGCCTCCGTATCCCCCGCCGCCGGTACGCTTCTCCTGGGGCTTGGCCTCGTTCACCGTGAGCGGCCGTCCGTCCATTTGCGTGCCGTTGAGCGCGCTGATGGCCTTCTTCGCTTCCTCCGTCGTGGACATCTCCACGAACCCGAAGCCCCGCGATTGGCCGGTGAACTTGTCCGTGATCACCTTGGCCGAGGACACGGTGCCCTGTTGGGAGAACAACTCGTTGAGCTGCTGCTCGGTGACGGAATAGGGCAGACCGCCCACATACAACTTGGTACTCATAGTACCTCCTCTACTATTGTGACATTGTCTTGAGAGTCAGGGAACAAGAAGGAATGATATCGAGGACGGTGCAATGAACCAGGCAGCGCTCAGGACAGACGTTCCGTTCAGATTCCTACCAGCAAGGCAATATCGGTTTCAGGGCCTGATGGGTTATCGCTCCTCCCCGCCCGGCCCCGCGGCGGTGAAAGCGCTAGACAGTACGCACTGTAACACACTTCCCGGCAGAACGCAAACAACAAGCATGAGAATCTTGTGCGGGCTACCGACCGGAGCTAGAATGGGAGTTGTCGTGAGGTTGCTGCGAAACTGAAGCCCGCCGAGAAGGTCGGGCGCTGCGAAGGGAGGAGACTATGCCCGTCTACGTCAGCCTGGTGAAGTTCACGCGGGAAGGGATCATGACGATGAAGGGCCAGGGCATCGCCCGGTCCGACAAGGTGAAGAAAAACATCGAGGGACTGGGGGGCAAACTCCTCGACGCCTACTACTGCCTCGGGGAATATGACGTCGTGGCGATTCTGGAGTTTCCCGACAACAAGGCGGCGATGAAGGCGGCCGTCAAGAACGCCTCGCTCGGCCACATCTCGATCACCACCATGCCGGCGGTGACGCGGGATCAGTGGGCGAAGCTACTACGGGAGATCTGGAAGAAATGATGAGGAGGGGGTAAACCCCTCCCCTACTTTTCGAAGTCCTTGGCGACGGCGGCGAGGGATTCGTCGGCCAGGCGTTTGTGGTCCGCGTCCGTCAGACTCCGCTCCAGGACCTTCCCGGCGACCTGCAGCGCCAGTTCGCCGGCGTGGCGGCGCACGTCATCGAGCGCCTTGCGGCGCTCCTGCTCGATCTCGCGGGCGGCGGCGGCCTTGATCCGTTCCGCGTCGGCCGAGAGCTGGCGCTCGTTCTCTTCCTTCATCTGCTGGGCCCGGGCCTTGGCCTGCGCGATCATCTCCTCCGCTTCTTTGGCCGAGGCCTTCATCTTGGCCTCGTACTCGGCCATCCGCCGCTCCGCCTCCGCGCTCCGCCGCTCCGCCGATTCGATGCTCTCGCGGATTTTGCGCTCCCGCTCGTCGAGAGTTTGTAAGATAGGCGGGAAGGCGTACTTCGCCAGGATAAACAGCAGGACCGCGAACGAGACGATCTCCCAGAAGAGCAGCGACGAGAAAAAGTGCGTGTCAAACTGTGGCATGGCCGCTTATTTCCCACCCTTCCCCATGATGATGAACGCGATGACGAGCCCGTAGAGGGCGATCGCTTCCACGAGGGCGAACCCGATCCACATGTACTTGCCGACCCGGCCCTCGGCCTCCGGCTGGCGCGCGACCGCCTCGATCATCTTGCCGAAGACATAGCCGATTCCCACGCCGGCGCCGGCGAACCCGGCGGCCGCCAATCCCATTCCCAACAGCGCAGCCGATGCAGCATCCATGCAGCGTTCTCCTTTCTATCCGTTCGATCCGCGAGAGCCGTGGCTAATGCGCGCCTTCGGAATGCGCCCCATGCAGATTAATGGCGTCTCCGAGGTACACGCAGGTCAGAATCGTGAAAATGTAGGCCTGGATGAGGGCGATGCCCACTTCGAGGCCGTTTATGGCTATGGTGAAGGCGAACGGAAGCCATCCCACGAAGATCGGCAGCGAGAGCGCCATCCCGAACAGGACGGCCAGGATCGTATGCCCTGCCGTCATGTTGGCGAAGAGCCGGACTGCCAGCGACACCGGCCTGGCCAGCTGGCTGACCAACTCGATAGGCATCATCAGCGGCAGGAGCAGGGCGGGCGTTCCCGGCGGAATCAAAATGCCGAGGAACTTAAAGCCATGAAACCAAAACCCGACGAAGATGCTCATCGTATAGACGGACAACGCGAAGGCCGCCGTGACCACGATCTGGCTCGTCACCGTGTAGGACCCCGGAATGAGCCCCAGCAAATTGGAGAACATGATGAAGACAAACAGGGTGGCGATGAGGGGAAAGAAGCGCATGCCTTTCTCGCCCATCGTATCCAGGATCATGCCCCGGATGAACTCCACCAGCAGTTCGGCCAGGCTCTGTAGTCGCGTCGGCACAAGCCGCCGTCCTTTGCCCGCCATGATCAACACCCAGGCGGCCAGCGCGATGATGATCCACATCATGAGCACGGCCTTGTTCAGGGAAACGTCGAGTCCGAAGAATGGAAAACCTTCAGGAAGACGGAACTCCCCATAAGGATGCAGTTCAAACGGATGGAGTGGGTTGCTGTCCGCGTGGCCTGCTGCGCCGCTTTCCATAGTCAGAACCGTGACGCCATTCGATACACGTTCAAGAGCCCCGCCGACATGCCCAGGAAGACGCCGATCAGGATGCCTATGGGACTGGAATCGAAGTACGAATCGGCCAAGTAGCCCAACCCCCCGCCCACGGCCAAGGCGGCGACCAATTCGACGCCGATCCGCATGGCGATCGACAGGCCTTTCCGGAACGCATCGGGCTGGTCAGCCATAAAGCCAAAAACCGCGCCATCTAAACAGAATCACCCCGGGAAGTCAAGGCACACCCAACGCCTTGCCGTGCCTTCAACGACTGCGTTAAGATGCCGTGAAGAGGGAGGCTTTGACCGTGCAGCGAACGTCTAAAGGCTCCTTCCTGGCCGCGTCCCTGCCCATTCCTCTGGCGACGGTCCTCCCGCTGCCGAACTATTCCACATTCGAGCTCTACCAGCGGCTTAAGACTATGAACTTGCGAAGCGTCACAGAGTCATTCCCGGGATAACTCAAATAGTTGATGGCGATCCCACAGGGCCAGTCCTCGATCTTTAGCAAATGCTATTGCGTCAGTTGTAAAGCCGCTCGGACAGACAACTACACCGCGGGCTCCCGGATGTTGTCTCGGCAGAGCGCCATTCAGTTCCCGAACCACGTCAACGCCGACTGGAGACGAGTGGTTCTTACACTGAATATAGAGCGTCATCTCCAAGCCTACGTCATCTTCTCGACGCGCGATAAGGTCTATCCCGCCGTCGCGTGTCACCGGCGTAGTTTCGACACGCCACCCTCTGCGCTCCATCAGACCCTTGACGTATCCCTCGAATTCCACCCCTCCCATTGCAGCATAGTCAACCGAGGGCGCCCCACGCTGCTGCGATGACCTGGCGCGCTCAGGCGGCGTCAGCCCGAATAACCCAAAAAGCTCCTCCTCGGTCAGTTTCGACTTCAAGTCAATCGAAACGTCATCCACTATTTCGTCGAAAAGCAGTTGCTTCTCCTGGAGGATTTTGTCAATCCTCTCTTCAATCGTGCCTTCGCAAGTGTACTTGTAGATATTGACTGGGACGGTTTGTCCGAGACGGTGGCTCCTGTCCTCGGCCTGACGCTCGACAGCGGGATTCCACCATCGGTCGAAGTGAAACACATACGAGGCTTCCTGTAAATTCAGGCCCTGGCCACCGGCTCGCAGAGAAAGCACAAGGACCTTTCTGGAGGGATTCTCTTTGAATTCTCTTATGGTCGCGTCTTTTTGAGAAGGAGAAAGGACGCCCGTATACAGGAGCGGTTGAAATGACTGAAGTCGCGAGGCGATCGCACGGGCACCATGTTTTTCGTCCGTGAACTGAGAGAAGATAAGAGCGCGATAACCTGCGGCTTCTAGAGTGCTCAGCCGCTCGCAGATATCATTGAGTTTCGCAGATTGCCCGGTGGCCGGGCAGAAGTTGCAAATCTGTTTCAACCTCATAATGAGTTCCAGGACGTTTTCCACTCGGACGGTCTCGCCCTTTTCTTCCAATTGGATAACACCTTCCTTTTCCGCACGGTCGTAACTTTCGCGCTGTGCTCCATCGAGCGGCAGCGCTATTTGACTGACAATCTTTGGGGGAAGCTGAGGAAGTACGTTAATCTTCTTTCGGCGAAGTTGCATAAGTTTGTGCTTTTCGCGGAGTTCCGAACCAGGAGTCAGTCTTAGAGGCGTCTCTCCGTCTTTGAGCGGTGCGACGAATTCGAGAATGGAAGCCAGATCTTCAGCGCTGTTTTCGAGTGGGGTGCCGGTGAGCGCCCACGCCCGGCGCCTCCGAAGCTGCTTGCACTTTCGGCTGACCTCTGCGCCCCGGTTTTTTATCGCCTGAGCTTCGTCGAGTACCACAACATCCCAAACGCGGCGGCGTGGCGGCGAGTGTGGGTTGTCGGTAAAGTCGGAGCGGAAGGTTTCATAACTTACCAGGCATACATGCGCCGGTGTAGTCCATTGCCAGGCCCGTTCGTTTGTTGGCCCGCGAACGGTTGAGACACGCAACTCCGGTGCCCAGAGGCGTAGTTCCTTTCGCCACTGACTGATGAGACCCGCACGAACGATCAGCAAAACGGACTCGACGCGACGCTGCAAGATAAGTATTCGGAGAGCCCCGATTGCCTGGATCGTCTTACCAAGCCCCATATCATCGGCAAGCAGGAGCGAATCCCGTGTGAGCAGCGCTTTGATACCATCCAATTGGTATTCGAACAACGTCCCCGGCCACTCCAAGGGTCCTACCCCCGAAAGAAGCAAGTCAGTAGGTGGTTGAAGCAGATAGGCGAGCCGTTTCGAAAGCGGAAGCTCTGCCTCGGTTGGCGACTGCATCTCGCCGGAAGATTGTTGACAAGCTCCTGAATGCCTTTGTTGAGCGAGCAAAGCAGTCGGTTCCTCATTAAGCAGGACGCCAATGAGATATACGCTGCCGCTCTCAACATTGGAAGATGTGACCGGACCTGCTATGAGATTGACAG
Organism: uncultured Nitrospirales bacterium; assembly: GCA_964384595.1. Lineage (GTDB taxonomy): Bacteria > Nitrospirota > Nitrospiria > Nitrospirales > NS-4 > SCTG01. Next base: position 24,899 of record CAYLLY010000009.1, on the reverse strand, counting down.
CGGGCGCTAATGGCAATACGATGGTTAGCCAATTGGGTGTCGTGTTGGGTGTCGTGCGGAAATCATTCTCCGACATCAACAGGTGCTGGGGGGTAGCGGCTTTGACCAAAGGAACGGTCAGCCGACGCGGGGCGCGTTCGTTCAGTCGAACCTGCCGACGAAAGATTCCCAACCACCTGGCGCGTGGAGCCTCTGCCTTGCCAGTCTCTTTCCACCAATCGCCTGACACTCTCATGTTGCCGGCCCATCTTTCGTTCGATAGACCTCGCGGAGTCCGACGGATGCCCGTTCGAACGGTTCCACAAGCAGCCCACGAGAGGTCAACTCGCGGAGAAGCCGCCGTTCGATCGAGTCATCCTTGGGACTGCCTGGAAACCAAAAGAGATTCATGGGTTCGGAGGCTTCAGTGACTTCCTGAGTTTCCTGGCCGGAAAAGGCCGTGGCTTTCATTGCGGGAGCAATGCGGCAGACCGGGATCGAGAGTTGAACATCCTGGCAAAATAGGTCGCTTCCCACCTCTTCGGCGAGGCATAACAAAATCCGAGGAGTTCGAGGGCAGATCGCAAGGAGTGACGCCGTCAGTTTTCTCTCAGCGTGCCGTCGGATGTCGTCCTGTCGCCACAGAAAGGTATGCGGTGTTTCGATTCGGTTGTAGGTAAACTCGACCGGTTCGCCACGCGCGTTGATCAGAAACAGCGCGCCCAGATAGCCGGAACCGACAGATGATGGTTCGATTTTGAGATAACCGGCCTCGCCCAGCTCATTCAGGTCATCAGCATCGCGATATGGGATTGGCATTTCTCTGACCTTCCGAAGGGTCACTCTTGCTCGGGATTTATTGTGCCGTCATTTTCTTCGGTTGCGACTTGTAGGTTCCGATCCTCGGTATAGTCTTGTTTCAGTTCCGTCACTTCAATCTCGGGGGTGTACCCCGGATCGAGCCGCTTCAGGTCCCACTCGGTGATCCACCCTTTCACATACTCACGCATACGAGTGGTGCCCAGCCGCTCGACGGAGGACACCGGTGGCGGCTCCCAGTTGTATGCTTCAGCATGAATGGATCGGACTTTGTCATAGGTCTGCCTGAGCACAGTGTCGTCGGGCTTTGTCAGAGAAGTCTTATTGCGCTGAATGATGTGCATTCCTTGCTCGGCTTGGCGCGCTAGGAGAAGATCAGGCTCCGATGCTGTCGCCCTCAGCTTTCCGGGAACCTTCTCCAGATCGTCCCTCTCATCCAGAACCCTGCCCTTAAAGTCTTCCGTGATTGTAAGTACCGTTGTGAGCCCTGTAAATTTTGCCTCTTCCAGCTTTCCCATCCAACGCGCCAGTTCTGCATAGGACTTTGCTCGTTGCATCAGAGAGTACCGCCCGATCAGTTCGACCTCATCAATGAGCAGAACCCAGCCTGCATAACCTGCCGCAACCATTAGCCGAGAGGCGAACTTGAATCGTTGCAAGGCAAGCTCCTTTACAGGAATCTTGTCTATCTTGTACGTGACCGACTCGCGGCAAGCTCTGAGATATTTCTTGATTTCACCAACGCCAATTTGCTCGCCTGACCAGAAGCGGATGATTCGGTTACTCAATTCCGGAGCATTGGGCATGCGCTCGAACAAGAAAAGCGTTGCAGCAAACCGTGAGTTCAGATCCGCCCCTGGACGGTTCACCCATTGATACAGGTCTTTATACGATTCGTTCCTGGGATTCAATTTGGTCGCAATTTCGGTCAACGCATCGCCCCTTTTCCCTGGCACGACCGCAGCCTCGATAGCAGCACGATACAACTTCACAGGGTCGTAAAGGGGCGTCTCTTTGCTGATGACGACTTTACTGCACACAAAATTTTCTTCCAATGCGAGGTGCAGCAAGTATTCAAGCAGGTGCGATTTCCCTGCCCCAAAGTCACCTTCGACCAGCATGCCGTGAGTCACAGACCCATCCACTACACGCTGCCTGGCACTTTGGAGCTGTTGTCGGAACCTTCTCTCAATGTCCGGTTGGGTGCATCCCAACGCAAGAACGGCATCACGGTTCGGAACCCCCGAGCGTAGCGCCTCAATGGCTCGCCGATGTTTGATTTGGCCATCCGTATTCATCTCAGTCCCTCCACCCCTTGGCACTGGCCCTCATTTCTAAGCATCGGACGACAAGCGGATCAAAGAGGTGAGGGGATTTTGCCTATGCTTGTCGCGTACTTCGTCGCATATTCGCAGCTTGAGGGCATCGTAGCGGTTTAAGCCACGCCGTTCATCGGTTAAAAACCCTCGCGATGCAACAACGGCAATGAGGCAACACTCGAGCTCGTCGGTTCCGTCTATGAATTGACGCAAAACCTCATACGCGTCCAATGTCGCAGGAGTGCTGTAGTAAAGACTATCGTCCGGCTTCTTGGGCCGCCTTGCCACCATGTAGCGGGAAATGTCCAATACCAGAACGAGCCCGTTCTTGCCAATTACCTTTAACCAGTGGGCGAGCGAGAATAGCATGTGCCGGGCATTATAGCGTGCCACTTTCTGAAAGATCAGCGCCTCTTTTACTGTGGAAATGAGCCGGAGTTCCCCACGCAGCCACTCCTTGACTGCATTACTCAAAAAAGGGCTCACGCCCCCAGTGTCAAGTTGGGCCATACAGAGACGGATCATGGCAATCCTAAACTCTTGACTCATTTCGAAGTCCCGATAAATCGCACTTTCAAGCCAAGTATTCAGATCCCTCCGTAGGAGCCTCTCGTCGCGGTTGTTCAGCGATGCTATCTGTTGCAGATTGAATTCCTCACGCGAGGTGGGCAGTTCGTATCTGTTTTCCTTGAAGATCCTAGCGACAAAAGAATACGCCAACTCATCCCAGTCAACCTGTCGCGCCACTTCGTGGAACAACTTGTCAATCATATGAATCTTGGTCGAGGCTGCATCAACAAAAGCGAACAGGAACCCCTCCTCCTCTGCGGCTTTGCACAATTCGTCTCGCAACTGATCGGGTCCGATCTCTTCCGTGGGCACGACGAACTTCACCGCCGCTCCACTACGGCGGATGAAGTCCTGGAGGTATTCCCTTCGAACTATGTCCAACCACTCTTGAGGTCGCATGTAGGTGCTCCTATCCGTGATGTTTGAAAGAAACCCCGTAATACTTCTTTTCCTGACCGCGCCGGGTTATCACGGTAATCGTCCTGCTGGCCGACCTGGTTCCTGTGCTGGCTGGGAAGTTAACATTGTGGCCCTTTTTAGTCCGCTTCAGATCGCTCTGGTCGAAGAGATAAATATCTCGCGCAAATTCCTGTCGCGTGTATTCTTTGGTTTGCCCGGGCAAAAGCGTTAGTAGGTCGTACACTTCAAGAAGCGGAACCACTGCACCCTCTTCAACCCGGTCCTTCCCTCGGGCAGCTACGGCGGCTGAAAAAAGACACTCCAAGAAGGCTTCCGGCTTGAATCGTACTGGCTTGTTTTGTAATTCCTTCAAGTGGCTGACCAATACGGAAGGACGCAGCCGTCTTTCCCGAACCTTGTCAATCAGGACAGAACGTTCATTGGGCAAGATCCGAATGAGAAATGGATAGCAATACAGCCTGTCGTCCTGCTCGAAGATGTTCACCCCCATTTGCTTCGCAGTTGCAAGAAGCTCAGCGGTAAATGAGTTGCTGGACAGATACGTTTCCTCATCAAAGTCCCAACCCTCTTTGCCATTTGTAAGTTGTTGTTTCAAAGCGTTAACGGCCTGCTCAGCGTCCCCCATTGTCCTCCGCAACTCTCGCAGGCTTCCAACCCGTGCAGACGCACGAAACTTTTTGAGCGAGCGAACTACGCGAGTTGCTGCTTCCAAGAGAGACTCAGCGTCCGACTCTGCCTTAATGAGCGCCTTTTCCAAACTTACGCGCTGATCACCTGCCATATGCCCTCCCAAGCCTTTACCATAAGTATGTCCCGTGCCTACAAATTGAGTAGTGGCCCTGGCTGAAAGCCATGGTAGGCCACCTTCGATTTTGTGTCAATGATGGCCGCGGCGTAGTGTTGGTAACATTCTTACTTGTTCCTAACGGCAAAACCCGCCTTGCCGGGCCTCGGAGAGGTGGGTTAAGATGCCGTGGAATGGAAGGATTTTCACCGTGCAGCGAACGTCCAAAGACTCCTTTCTGACCGCGACGCCTCCCGTTCCCATGGCAACGGTCCTCCCGCTGCCGACCTATTCCACATTCGAGCTTTACCAGCGGCTGGCAGGAGACGTGCGTTGTCCAGTTCTGCTGGAGAGCGGGCATGGCCGGCGCGGATTCGGCGACGGTTCCCGCTACTCCATCATCGGTGCCGATCCCGCGCTCCTGTTTCGCTGCAACGGGTCCCGCCTGGCCTGGACCTCGCGGGACGAAGACTGGGTGACACGCACCGGCGACCCGATGATCGCGATTCGGGATCTCCTCGCCCGCATGGCCGTCCCGCACCCTGCCGGATTTCCACCTTTTTATGGGGGCGGCATCGGGTACTTCGGGTATGATGTCGCACGGTGGTTTGAACGCCTTCCCGATCCTCCCGACGACGACCCGGCGCTCCCCGATGCAGAGCTTGCCTTCTTCGACCTTGCGGCGGTCGTGGACCACGGGCAGCAGGAACTGTGGCTCATCTTCTGCCCCTTCGGTGAGCGGTTCCTCAAAGAACCGCGGGAACAATTGTATGAAGAAGGCACGGCACGTCTCCTGGCGCTGGAAACCCGGCTGAACGGTCTGCTGCCGGTTCTGCCCGACCGGAGCCCGCAAGTCCCTCCCCGCATTTCACCCGGAATGTCCGAAGCGGACTACGCGGCGAAGGTCCGGCGGTGCCTCGAGTACATCGCGGCCGGGGATATCTATCAGGCAAACCTGTCCCATCGGTTTTCGGTGGAACTGGGCGGACGCTCGCCCCGCTCCATCTACCGCCGGCTCCGCGAGATCAACCCGTCGCCCTTTTCCGCGTTGCTTGAGCTCCCTGACGTGACGCTGGTCAGTTGCTCACCGGAGCGGCTCGTGCGGCGCTCCGGCAATGAGGTGGATACGCGGCCGATCGCCGGCACGCGCCCGCGCGGCGCCTCCACAGACGAGGACCGTCTGCTGGTTGAAGACTTGCTGATGAGCCCCAAGGAACGGGCCGAGCACATCATGCTGGTGGACTTGGAGCGGAACGATCTCGGCCGCGTGTGCTCATACGGGAGCGTCCGCGTGGACGAGTTCATGGCCGTCGAGCGCTACTCGCACGTGAGCCACATCGTGTCCAACGTCCGTGGCCATCTCGCGCCCGGGCGCGACGCGCTGGATCTGATCCGCGCGGTCTTTCCCGGCGGGACCGTCACCGGCGTGCCGAAAGTGCGCTGCATGGAGATCATCAACGAGCTGGAGCCGGTCCGCCGCGGCCCCTACACCGGCTCCATCGGGTATATCAGCCCATGCGGCGATCTGGACCTGAATATCATCATCCGGACGCTGGTCATCGCGGACGACCGTGCTTATCTCCAGACCGGCGCCGGCATCGTCGCCGACTCCGATCCCGTGCGCGAATATCAGGAAACCCTGTTCAAGGCCGAAGCGCTGCTGAAAGCCCTGCGGGAATCTTAGCCATGTGGGTCTACCTGAACGACAAGTTCGTGCCGCAGGAGGAGGCCGTCGTGTCGGTCTTTGATCACGGTTTCCTGTACGGCGACGGCGTGTATGAAACGCTGCGCGCCTATCGTGGCTGGGTGTTCCAGTTCGCCGAGCATCTGGCCCGCCTGGAACGGTCCGCGTCGCGTATCCAGCTCCACCTGCCGGTCAGCCGCGAGCGGCTGGCCGGCCTCGTGCGGGAATCCCTCTCGCGGAATCAGTTACAGGAAGCCTATCTGCGCATCACGGTCTCGCGCGGCGCGGGCGAGATCGGGCTGGACCCGGCGCTCTGCAAGTCCCCGACCTTGGTCATCATCACCAGACCGTTCCAGCCGTATCCCGAGTCGCTCTACACAGAAGGAGTGTCGGTGATCGTCGCCAAGACCAGACGCAACCTGCCGGAGGCGCTGCCGCCGCAGGTCAAGTCGCTCAATTTCCTGAACAATATCCTGGCGAAGATGGAAGCAAAGGCGGCCGGCGCCCATGAGGCCCTGATGTTGAACCACCGGGGCGACGTCACCGAAGGGACGACCAGCAACATATTTGCGGTCCAGGGAGGACGGTTGCGGACGCCGTCGGTCGAATGCGGCATCCTCGAGGGCATTACCCGCGGGTTGGTGCTTCAGCTGGCGTCCGAACTGGGCATCCCGTCGGAAGAGACGCGGCTGACCGTTGAAGATCTGCTGCGCGCCGAGGAATGTTTTCTCACCAATACGACGCAGGAAGTACTGCCGGTGACGCAGGTGAATGGCACGAGGATCGGCAACGGCCGGCCCGGCGAGATCACCCGCCGGCTCCATGCGTCATTTCGGGCTTGCCTTGACCGGTTCCTTGACGGGGTGTGACCGGTCCGCGATCCGCTCTACCTTGACCTTGGCCACCCGCCGATCGCCCAGATCCACCACCGTGAACTTGTAGTCGCCGTGGTAGAAGACCTCGCCGCCGCGGGGGAGTCCCTGGATCTGGTAGGTGATGAACCCGCTCAACGTTTCGTACTGGGATGAGATCGGGATCGGCAGCGCGTATTCAGCAATGAGGTCTTTCACGGGCATGGAGGCGTCGACAAGAAACGCCCCGTCCTTGAGACGCTCGACTGGCTTCTCCTCCGTGTCGTACTCGTCCTGAATCTCCCCGACGATCTCCTCGATCAGGTCTTCCAGCGTCACCAGCCCCTCGACGCTGCCGTACTCGTTGACCACGATGGCCATGTGAATCCGCCGGCGCTGCATCTCCTTGAGCAGCAGACTGACCTTCATGGCTTCGGGGACGTAATAGACCGGGTGGAGCAGGTCCGTGAGGCGGATGGGCTTGCCCGACGCGACCTGGCTCAAGAGGTCTTTCTGGTAGAGAATGCCCAGCAGGTCGTTGAGCCCCTTGCGGTACACCGGGTACCGGGAGAATTTGTTCTCATCGATGTAGCGCAGGAGCTCGGGCGTCGGCTGGTCAATCTCGATCGCGCACATCTTGGGGCGCGGGACCATGACTTCCTTCACAGAGGTGTCGGTGAACTCGAACACGCTGCGGATGAGCTCCTGCTCGGTCTTGTCAAAGACCCCGGTCTCCTGACCTTCCTTCATCAGCAGGTTGATCTCTTCTTCAGAAATGAAGACCTTTCCGTCCGGAGCAGCCTTGCCCATCAGACGTAGGACGCTTCGGCTTGACAGGGCCAACGGTTTGATGCCCCAGGCCGCCACCCGCGAGAACCACTCCAGCGGATAGGCGACCAGCAACGCGAGCCGTTCCGGATTCTTGAGAGCCAGCATCTTGGGGACGAGTTCGCCCAGGATGAGAGAGCAATAAGAAATAACGAGCACCACGACCCCCACCGCGACCGGCTCCGCCAACGTTTCCATATATGGAAGGGGGAGTGCCAAGAGAAGAGGCTTCAGCGACTCGATCGCGGCGACGCCGCTCAGCGCGGCAGCCGCGGCGCCGGCCACCGTCACTCCGATTTGAATAGTCGCCAGGAAGCGCTCGGAGTCATCCTGAAATCCGTGGACCAGCCTGGCCTGTGCGTTCCCCTCCTCCATAAGCTGCTTGATGCGGCTGCGTCGGGTCTTGACGATGGCCAGCTCCGCGCAGGCGAAGAAGCCGTTCAAGAGGATCAGGACTCCAATAGCGATCAGTTCCAACCACATCGGTGCACCCCCCGTTACCAAGCCTTCGTAGCAGGGGGTATTGTATACGAAGCGGCTCCTAAACACACAATATCAGGTCAATTTGCCGCCTCACTGCGCTCCCGCTTCAGAAATAACCGGAAACACCCGATAGGAAAAGGACGGCAAATAACAGGGAACCGTTGACACATAGGAAAGGGTTGGGTATGGTGGACCTCATGCTGCGGCATCGTCGCTCGTACGGGTATCCCTGGGTCCTGGTGAGTCTTGTCGTCATGGGCGTCTCTTCGCAGGATGCCTTCGCCGAGACCATCTATCGTTTTGTGGACGCCAACGGCGTGATCCACCTTTCCAACGCGCCGACCGACTCGCGCTACCAGAAAGTTCGGGAAGAGCGCGCGCCGGCGGTGGCCAAGCCCGCGGCCTCCGTCCAATCTCAACTCGCGCAGCGGCCTGCGGAGGAGGCACGAACCAGCGAGACGATCTACCAGTACATAGACTCTCAAGGCGTGGTCCATTTTTCCAACGTCCCGACGAACCCTCGCTACAAAAAAGTACGGGGAGAGCGGACACTGGCCCGCCTGAAACCGACGCTGCCGGCCTCGGGGCTCCACGAGACCATCCTCCAGAATTCTCACAAGCACAGCCTGAGCCCGGCACTCGTGCATGCCGTCATCCGCGCCGAGTCGGCCTATGATCCCAATGCCGTTTCGACGAAGGGCGCCATGGGCCTGATGCAGTTGATGCCGGGCACGGCGTCGCTGTTGAAAGTCTCGAATCCGTACGATCCCGAGGAGAACGTCTCCGGCGGCGTGCGCTACCTGCGCTATCTGCTGAACCGATTCGGAGGGAACTTGGAGCTGGCCCTGGCCGCCTACAACGCGGGAGAGTCCAGAGTGCTGCGCGAGAGCCGGATTCCACGGATCAGCGAAACCCAGCAGTACGTCCGGAAAGTCCTCCGCTTTTACAAGGATCTCTCCCGTGAGGGGATCGGCGCGCGGCCTACCCGAACCTACGACGCCGAAACTCCGCCGCTCGTGACGCGGCGGTTCATCAACTACCTCAGCCCCGACTAAACCACCCGTACCGCGCCGCCGGCAGACGCTGAGAGCTGGATGTGGCGGTCCCATCCGGCTGAAACCTCGTCCTGGAAATCCGACCGGAAATGGGCGCCGAGGCTATGCTCGCGTTGCAAGGCCGCGGTCGCGACGAGACGCCCCACCGTCACCATATTCTGGATCTCCAGCTCGCGGCGGGTCTGGCACCGGCCTTTGAGACGCTCTTCCCATTTCTCAAGCTGCGCGAGCGCGGCCAGCAGGCCATCCCGGTTCCGGATGATGCCGACCTTCGCCCACATCACCCGGCGCAACGAGTTGCGCAGCTTCTCCATGGCGAGCTGATCACCGCCCTCGCCCTTCCCTGCCCCTTCATGGGTCATGGCATGCTTCGAACTCAAGTGGTGCGCGTACGCGGCGGCGGCCTCTGCCGCGCGGGCGCCGAAGACCAGGCCCTCCAGCAGGGAATTGCTGGCCAGGCGGTTCGCGCCATGGACGCCGGAACAGGCCACCTCGCCGGCGGCAAACAGTCCGGGAATGCTCGTGGCTCCATGTGTGTCCGTCCACACGCCGCCCATCATGAAGTGCGCGCTGGGGCAGACCGGGATCATCTCTTCCGTGATGTCCACATCGTAGCGCAGGCATGTCGCGTAGATCGTCGGGAAGCGCTCCCGGATGAAGACCGGGTCCAGGTGGGTCACGTCGAGAAAGACATGCCGGGCGGACGTCGCCACCATTTCGTTCCAGATCGCGCGGGAGACGATGTCGCGCGGCGCCATCTCGGCCATCTCGTGGTAGCGCCCCATGAACGCCTCGCCCTTGATGTTGCGCAGAATGCCGCCTTCCCCCCGCATGGCCTCGGAGAGCAGAAATTGCGGAGTGGCCGGCAGGTACAACGCCGTGGGGTGGAACTGGACGAATTCCATGTCCTCCACGATCGCGCCGGCGCGGTAGGCCATCGCGATCCCGTCGCCGGTGGCAACAGGAGGGTTGGTCGTCCTGGCGTAGATCTGTCCGGCTCCTCCGGTGGACAGGACCACGGCCCGCGCCTTGACCTGCCTCACCTCCCCGGAGGATTCGTCCAGCACCGACGCGCCACGGCAGCGCCCTTCCCCGTCTTTCAGCAGGTCGACGGTGAAGTGGTGGTCGCGCCAGGCGATTTGCGGCAGGGAACGGGCCTCGTCGAGCAGGGCGCGGACCATTTCGGTGCCCGTGGCGTCGCCGCCGGCGCGCATGATGCGGTCCCGGCTGTGCGCGGCCTCGCGGGCGAAGGCATACTCGTCCCCCGCTTTGTCGAAACGCGCGCCCCAGCGGATCAACTCCTGAATCCGGGCCGGCCCTTCTTCGACAAGCACCTGGACCGCCGCCTCCCGGCACAATCCCTTGCCGGCGCGCACCGTATCGTCGCGATGCAACGCGATGTCGTCTTCCTCCGACGCGACGGCCACGCCCCCCTGCGCATAGATCGAACTCCCCTCGGCGGGGCTCCCCTTCGTCAGGATCAGGACGCGCCCGGCCCGGCTCAACCCGATGGCCGCCCTCAGGCCGGCGACGCCGCTGCCGATGACAAGAAAGTCGGCGCCCATGCTACCGTCCCCTCGGCCGCTCAACCTGAATCCTGCGGGCGGACATGCCGAAGGGCGCATCGCCGTCGACAGCGCTCAGCGTGAGGGTCTGATGCCCCACCATCCGGAACACGGCGTGGCCCCGCTCCCGGAGCGGCTGGTCGTCGTCCCGGCTTTTCCACTGCCCCTGCCAGTGGAAATGCACGGCGACATCAGGCCCTTCCACCATCACCCGATCGATCGTGAAATCCAGGCCGATCTGTTCGTAGAGGGCAAAGTCCCGCCGGATGTCGGCCTCCATCTTGCGGAGGCTCTCCAAGGGCATGAACAGGCTCTGGAAGACACCGGGGTCTTTGCCTGTGTAAGCCTTCCGTATCTGTTCCACCGTGGCGTCGATCTTCCGAACGCGCTCAGCGTCAACCGGATTGACGGCGCTGGGCTTGGAGCAGGCCACGGCCCCGAGCCACACAAACCCGACGAGTCCCACGGTCACGACAGAACGGACCAGCTTGCAATCTCGCGTGGACATGAAAGATGGATTATAGCATTCTTGACACGCCTGCCCTAATAGAATACCCTCTGCCCGCTTTTGGAACAGACCGGCTTGCTATTGCCGGTCAGATTAGGTAGATTGCTGGAAGCTTTCGGGAGAAACCCAATGTCGAGTGTCGTCAAGAAGCGCCGGAAGAAAATGCGGAAGCACAAGCATCGGAAACTCCGCCGGCGCATGAAATTCGCGCGCCGGAAAGCGTAGGCGTGCCCTTCGAAAGGAGGCTCAGCCATGGCCAATGATGGCAAAAAAGTCCGCGTCAAGATCCGGACGACCCAGGCCGTCTACATCGGCGACATCAAGCTGCCCGCCATGCGCAATCGAATGTCCGATTACTTCAACGATGAGAAGTACACCTTCCTCAACCTCACCGACGTGAGGATCGTGAACACGAAGGAAGAGATGGAATTCGTCTGCATCAACAAGAATATGATCGAGTCCATCACCGACGCCGAGTAGAGCGGCGGAGCGTCCACCGCTCCGCTCCCCCCTCCTGATGTCCCGCTTCACCCTGTTCGGCCGGTTCAACCCCTACCTCCGGCCGTACCGCAGCCGCATGGCCGCCTCCGCCCTGCTCGTGATGGGCGCCGCCGGGATCAACCTGGCCATGCTCTGGGTGATCCGCCGGCTGGTGGACACGGTGCTCGTCCAGCGGGACCCGGCCGCCCTGAACACGGCCATAGCCGAACTCGGCGCCTTGTTCCTCTGCCAAGGCGCGCTCGGCATGGGGCACAGCTACCTGACCGCCTCGACGAGCCAGCGCATCATGGCGGACTTCCGGACGCATCTCTTCAGCCATCTCCAGTCCCTCTCGCTGAGCTTCTTCGCCAAACGGCGGACCGGCGAATTGATGTCGCGGCTCATGAACGACGTGGGGTCCCTGCAGAGCGCCCTGACCGAGGTCCCGATCGACCTTGCCAAGCAACTCGTCACCCTGACGGGCGGCCTCGCCATCCTGTTCTTCATGAACTGGCGGCTGTGCGTGCTGATCCTGTTCCTGCTCCCCGCCATCGTGCTGGTGGCGCGCTTTTTCGGGCGCCGCCTCAAGGCGCTGTCCACGGGCATCCAGGACGAGACGGCGCGCACCTCGACGATTCTGGAAGAAGTCGTGTCCGGCATCCGGGTGGTCAAGTCCTTCGTGCGGGAGGACTACGAGCGGGAACGGTTCGGGACCCAGGTCCGCCGCACACTGGACATGGTGCTCACACGCGCGCGGATTATGGCGGTCTTCGTGCCGGTCATCACCTTCGCCACCTTCGTTTCGGCGGCGGCGGTCCTCTGGTATGGAGGCACCCAAGTCATCAAGGGCGCGATGAGTCCGGGAGACCTGATCGCCTTCGTGCTCTATGCCGGCCTGCTGATCGGCCCCTTCGGGACATTCGCGCGCCTCTTCTCCCAGGTCAAGGAGGCCCAAGGCGCGCTGGAACGGGTTTTTGAAATCCTTGACACCAAGCCCGAGGTCGCCGACGCGCCCGACGCCCGCCCGCTCCCTTCCGCCGAAGGCCGCGTGTCCATGCAGGGCGTGAGCTTCTCGTACGACGGCCGCACGCCCGTTCTGGCCGACATCGCCTTCAGCGCCCGGCCGGGCGAACTGGTCGCGCTGGTCGGCCCGTCGGGCTCGGGCAAAACGACCATGATCAATCTCATCCATCGGTTTTACGACCCCGCGGCAGGCTCCGTCACGATCGACGGCCACGCTCTGCGGTCCGTCACCATGCAGAGCCTCTACAGCCAGATCGCGTTGGTGCCGCAGGAGACGCACCTGTTCGGCGGGACGATCCGGGACAACATCAGGTACGGGCGCGGCTCTGCCGCCGAAGCGGAAATCGTGGCCGCGGCCCGTGCGGCGAACGCGCACGACTTCATCACGGCCCTGCCGGACGGTTACGAGACGGTGGTCGGCGAAAAGGGAATCAACCTCTCGGGGGGGCAGCGTCAGCGGATCGCCATCGCGCGGGCCGTCCTCAAAGACCCGCGGATCCTCATTCTGGACGAGGCCACCTCGTCGCTCGACAATGAATCGGAGTTGCTGGTGCAGGACGCCCTGGACCGCCTCATGAAGGGACGGACGACGTTCGTGATCGCGCACCGCCTCAGCACGATCCAGAAGGCAGACCGGATTTTAGTGTTGGACAAGGGGCGGATCGTCGAGGAGGGCACCCACGCCGCCCTCCTCGACCAAAAAGGCCTGTACTACCACCTCTACACGCTGGGACTGGTGGAGACGTAAGGGGGACAGTCCCCCTTCCGACATGGGGACTGTCCCCGTCTTCGACTTGCCTACCGGATCGTCGAGAAGTCGACCTCCCAGCTCATGGAATCGCCCATCGGGGGGAAGAGGGTGATCTTGGTGGGCGCCTTGGGGTCGAAGGACCCGTACGCGAAGGACGCCGCAATCTTACCCCGATAGGCCTGTCCTTTCTCGTTCTTCTTGGCCTTGTCCGGCTTGGCCATCTCGCCTTTGAGCATTTTGCCTCCCTGTTCCAGCGTCGCGCTGGAACCTTCGGCAAAGTCCACCGTGTCGCCGCAAAAATCAAACACGATCTTCAGGCGGTTCGCTTCCACGGTTTTCTTGATCGCGGCATCGACCTGGTCCTTGTCCCGTTCCGCCCGCGCAGGATCGACTGCGATCAGGGCGCCCAGGCGATTGAGCCCGACTGTCTTGGTCTGGATTTCGCCGCCGCCGCCGCACAGATCCTTCGAGAGATCGGCGCCGAACCGGGTCGGAAGCGTCTTGATTTCCTTCAGCTGCTTCCCGTCTTCAACGGCTTTTTTGACGGCGGCCGCATCAAGATCGACATCGATCGCGCCGGCCGTTCCCGCCGCCAGACATACCATGCCCCCCACAGCCATCACTCTCCGCAACCAACGTCTCCGTGCTGATTCGATCATTCGCGCGCCCCCTTCTCTCTTGAGTTGAAAACGGCCATCCCTTGCCTTCATTCTAAAAAAACACCCCGATGTTTGCAAACCGGCTTGCCAATGAAAGGAGCGCCCTGTTAGAGTGAGGGCCGCTGAACCCTTTCAAGGAGAGAACTCGTGGAAAACGAATTAGTCGCCCGATTAAAAGTAGTCCTCAAGGATTATAAAGACATCTCGCTGGATTTCGTCATCGAGCATGTCCGTGACACCATCAAGAACCGCATAGTCAAGGCCTTCCATGTCAACAAGCACATCCCGCAAGGGTACGAGGACCAGGGCGCGTTCAACTTGTTGATCGTCACGGCCGGCAACCATCTCTTCGACTGCGTGGTCGGGGAGGAATATTTCCGGTACGACGCGGTGGCCGTCACGGCTCTCGACAAAGTCCAGGTGATGGACGGGCAATGGGAGAACAAGGAGACGAACAAGACCGAAACCTTCCTGAGCCTGCGTCTCTCGCACAGCGACGAGAGCCACGTGGCCCTGGCGCTGGCAGACGGCGAGCGCCCCAGCCTCAAAGCCCTCGCCGACATGATTCTTGCCGTCCGCAACCCGGAACCATGATCGCGCAAGGTTAATCGTTATTCGTTAATCGTTGCGGCCTCTCGCTCCTAACCCTTGCCGTTTAACGTTTAACGATTAACCTCCGACTCACCCACCCAGCTTCACGACAATCTCCCACTCCTTGGCGCTCACCGGCTGAACCGAGAGCCGGCTGCCCCGCCGAAGCAGGACCATTTTCTCCAGCCCCTTCGTCTTGCGCAGGACATCCAGGGGCACGGGCTTGCGCAACGGCTTGAGCGCCCGCAGGTCCACCATGTCCCAGATCGGCCTCTCGCGCGTCGCCTTGGGGTCGTAGTGAATACCTTTCGGATCGAACTGGGTATGATCGGGGTACGCCTCCCGCACGACTTCCGCAAGGCCGACCACGCCCGGCTGGTCGCAGTTGCTGTGATAGAACAGCACCTTGTCCCCCGTCCGCATCTCCCGCATGTAGTTGCGCGCCTGGTAGTTCCGGACACCGTCCCAGTGGTTGGTCGCGTGCTTCGACTTCACCAGACCATCAAAGCTGAAGGCCGTGGGTTCCGATTTCATCAGCCAGTAATGGGCGGGTGGCATGGGCGGCAGAATATTCACAGCGCCGGGACGAGTCAAGCCTTGCCCTGGCGCAACTGTCCGGCTAGAGTAGTCCTTCATGAGCAAGCCGGCGCTGTTTCTCCTCCCGCTGCTGTGCGCGGTCGCCGTCGCGTCTTCCACGCAGGCTGAACGCACGCCTTCGCGTCATCCCTGTGACGGCGTTCCGACCGCCGCCGGAACGGCCCTCGCCGCCGAGTTGGTCGCCGACGGCTTTCGGCTGCCGGTCCATCTGACCGCACCTCCCCATGACCACGACCGGCTGTTCGTCGTCGAGCAGGCCGGGACGATCCGGATCATCAAATCCGGCCGGACGGTGCCGCGCCCCTTCCTGGACATCCGCGATCGCGTCCGCTCGGGTGGTGAGCGCGGGCTCCTGAGCCTGGCGTTCCACCCGGACCACGCGTCGAACCGCCGCTTCTTCGTCTACTACACCGACGGCACCGGCGACCTGGTGATCTCCGAGTTCATCACGTCGGTGACCGATCCGGACACCGCGAATCCCGCGAGTGAACGGCGACTCCTGACGATCCCGCATCGCAAGTACGGCAACCACAACGGCGGGCAGCTTGCCTTCGGGCCGGACCGTTTCCTGTACATCGGGACAGGCGACGGCGGCGCCGGCGGCGACCCGGACAACCACGGGCAGACCAAGACGTCGCTGCTCGGCAAGTTGCTTCGGCTCGACGTGGACAAGCCTGTAGCCGGCAGGTTATACGGCATCCCCCCCACCAACCCGTTCGTCAAGGACGGGCGCGCGGCCCCTGAAATATGGGCCTATGGCCTGCGCAACCCCTGGCGCTTCTCCTTCGACCGCGTAACCGGCGACCTCTATATCGCCGACGTCGGGCAAAACGCGTGGGAAGAAGTGAACGTCCAGCCCGCATCAAGCAAGGGAGGCGAGAACTACGGCTGGCGGTACATGGAAGGTATGCATTGCTACGACCCGCCCTCAGAATGCCCGACGCGCGGGCTGGCGTTGCCGGTACTCGAGTACCCGCAACGAGTCGGAGGATCATCCATCACAGGGGGCTTCGTCTACCGTGGCTGTCGCATGCCGGACCTGCGCGGCACCTATTTCTACAGCGACTACGTGAAGGGCTTCATCCGGACCTTCGTACTGGCCGACGGCAAGCCCACGCAGGAGATGGATGTGACCGGCGAGCTCTCCCCGTCCCGGCCGACCTTCACGTGGCATCTGAGCTCATTCGGAGAGGACGCGCGCGGCGAGGTCTATCTGGTGGAGCATGCCGGCGGAGAGATCTATCGGGCGGTGCCGAGGAAGTGAGGGGGGATCGAAGTGCCGGCACAGCTAGCTCGGGGTGGTGGTCCCAACGGGATTTGAACCCGTGTTTATGCCTTGAGAGGGCACCGTCCTAGGCCAGGCTAGACGATGGGACCACTGGCTCGGCACCTTAACGAAAAGGACGAGAACTTGTCAACGTGCAGTCCTGCTGCTGCTTGCGCTGCGCGATACCCACCTGATATAAAGAAAACACCTGCGGACACATGAAAGAGGCGGAAAAGACGCATGGGCGGAACGAATCCGTACATCGAAAAATCTGAAGTCGAACTCCCGAAGAAGGCTTACAAAATCACATTCCGCAAGCCGGACGGGCCGTCGATCGTCTTTGAGGTGGACCCCGCCAAGCTCCCCTATGGTCCAACCGGTTTGCCCGGAAGCATCCTCGACATCGCGTTGAACGGAGGAGCCGCGGGCCTTGATTTGGAGCATGCCTGCGGCGGCGTCTGCGCCTGCTCAACGTGTCACGTGAAGGTGGTCAAGGGGCTGGAGTCCTGCAACGAGCCCACCGACGACGAGCTCGATCAGCTCGACGAGGCGCCGGATCTCTCTTTAAACTCCCGGCTTGGCTGCCAATGCGTGCCGAACGGTTCGATGGACATCGAAATCGAAATTCCCGCCTGGAACAAGAACCTCGTCAAGGAAGGTCATTAACGCGCTTAATCATAAGTCTCGTACTTCGCCTCCTTCCTCTCGAACCCCAGCCCTTTCAGATAGGCCTTGAGCGGATGCACGAAGACCTTCGTGCCGCAGACCATCGGCAGGAAATCCTTGCGGCCGGCCCAGAGCGAGGCAAGGATGTCCTGTTCAGGCCGGCTGTCCTCCCCCGCACCGCCGCTTCCATCCAGCACGGTCGGCAGATAGCGGAAGGACCCGTGGCGGGTAGCCAGCTCGTTGAACTCATCATGATAAATTCGCTCGGCGCGAGCCGGTGAGCCGTAAATGAGGGTCACCTGGCGCGCCGTCGGACCGGCGAACAGGTGCCCGAGCATGCACCGTACGGGAACGATGCCGGTATACCGCGCGACAAAGACCAGGTTCATGGTCGACGAGGGGGGCAGGACAAAATTCCCATAGGGCCCCGCAAGCATCACCCCGTCCCCCTCTTTCAACGTCGCCAGATACCCGCTGCCCAGGCCGCCGGGAACAAGGTCGAACGCCAGCACCACGTTCCCGGCGGACGATTCCGGTTCAGCCATGGAGTAGGCCCTGGTCAGGGGAGGACGCTCGCCCACCGGCAGCTTCAGCGACACGAATTGACCGGGCACGAAGGAGATCTTCGATTCGAGAGGAAAAAGCACCAACTCGCGAACCGTGGGGGATAACCGGCGGAGTCCCACCACCCTGGCTCGCTGCGTCGGCTCACTCATTGAGCGCGTTGACGAACGGGTAAGGAGAGATGGCTGGGGGACGAGGATTCGAACCTCGGTAGACAGATCCAGAGTCTGTCGTCCTACCACTAGACGATCCCCCAACCCATGTCACGTGGTATGCCGACATTATCGGTGGCTCAGCACATCAAGTCAATGGCCTTCTTGAGCCGCGCGAGCGTCCGCGCGCGGCCCAGCAGCGCCATCACGTCGAAGATGCCGGGGCTGACCGTCCCGCCCGTGAGCGCCACGCGGACCGGCTGCGCCAGCTTGCTCATCGAGAGGCCCGTCTCCGCCAGCACGGACTTAAACCCCTGCTCGAGCGCATCGTGCTCGAACAGGGCCACATCTTCCAGCGCGGCGACCAGCTTGGTGAAGGCCGGCCGCATCGCCGCGTTCAGGAATTTCTTCGCGGCTTCCTGGTCCATCGTGACCGATTCCTGAAAGAACGGCGCCGCCTTGTCGGCCATCTCCACCAGCGTCTGCGACCGCTCGCGGAAGGCGACGACCAGCTTTTCGAGCCAGGCAGAGTCCGGCTGCGTCCCTCCGTTCAGCATTCCCCGCTTCCGGAGGAACGGGACCAGCAGACTGGCCACATGCTTCGTATCCGCCGTCTTGAGATACTGGCCGTTCAACCACAAGAGCTTGTCGGGATTGAACGCCGCCGGGGATTTGGTGATGTTCTCCAGCGAGAACTTTTCGATCATCTCCTGCATTGTGAACACTTCCTGGTCGCCGTACGACCAGCCCAGCCGGACCAGATAGTTGACCAACGCCTCGGGCAGGTAGCCCGCCTCCTGATACTCCAGCACCGACGTGGCCCCGTGCCGCTTGGACAGCTTGACCTTGTCCATCCCGAGGATCATGGACAGGTGGCCGAACCGCGGCGGCTCGTAGCCCAAGGCCCGATAGAGCAGAATCTGCCTGGGCGCGTTGTTGAGGTGATCGTCGCCGCGGATGACATGGGTGATCTTCATCCGGGTATCATCCACCACCACGCCGAAATTGTAGGTCGGCATCCCGTTGGACCGCACGATGACGAGATCGTCCATCTGCGCGTTGTCGAACGTGACGTCACCCTTGATCAGGTCATGGACGGTGGTCCGCCCTTCCTGCGGCGACACAAAACGGGTGACCGGTGCGATGCCGGCCGGCGCGGCGCCGGATCGCACACGGCATCGTCCGTCGTACTTCGGCAGCTCTTTGCGGGCCAGGGCCTCTTTCCGGCGGGCTTCCAGTTCCTCTTCCGTGCAGTAGCACAGGTAGGCCTTCCCTTCCGCCAGCAACCGGTCGGCGTGCTCTTTGTAAATGGACAGGCGCTCGGTCTGATAGATCGGCCCCTCGTCCCAGTCCAGCCCCACCCACTTCAGCCCGTCCAGAATGGCCTGGATGGCTTCAGGTGTCGACCGTTCGCGGTCCGTATCTTCGATCCGAAGGATGAACACTCCCTTTTCGTGCCTGGCAAAAAGCCAGTTGAAGAGAGCCGTGCGGACTCCACCGATGTGGAGGTACCCCGTCGGGCTGGGGGCAAACCGGACTCTGACTTGACTCATAGGGCGAATTTACCTGTCCGTTCTTAAGGCCTCGAAAGATAATACAAATATTTTACATTGACAAGCATTTTTGGCAGTGTTATATCTATACCCGACCAAGATGGTCTCCGATATAAATAGTCCCCGACTGTTTAAATCGGAATCATTTCGATGCTGAAACTTTCCAAAAAGACCGATTACGCCCTGATGGCCATCCAATACATGGCCTCAAAGGGCGCCGCTCGCGTGGTCAATACCAAGGAAATCGCCGAGGAGTATAAGATCCCGGTCGAGCTCCTGGCCAAGGTGCTCCAGAAACTCGGAAAGAAAGGCCTGATCACCAGCCAGAACGGCCCGAAGGGCGGGTATGTCCTCGCCAAACCACCGGAGGCCATCTCGGTGCTCTCCATCATCCAGGCGATCGAAGGGCACGTCGGCATCACCGAATGCTACCACAACGAGGATTCCCACTGTATGCAGATGGCGCGCTGCAACATCCGCAACCCTATTCGCAACATTCAGAACAGCATCTACGGCCTGCTCGACAGCATGTCGATCGAAGACATGAACTCGTTCAACACAACCACCATCGAACCGCCCGCGAGATTATTCAGCCATCGGACTTAATTTTCGAGCAGGAATAAGGAGCCCCGCAATGAAGTTTCCGATTTACATGGACAATCACTCCACGACGCCGATGGATCCCAGGGTCCTCGAAACGATGCTGCCCTACTTCACCGAAAAGTTCGGCAATGCCGCCAGTCGCAACCACCAGTTCGGGTGGGAGGCTGAAGAAGCGGTGGAGAACGCG
The DNA here is from genome assembly GCA_964384595.1 of uncultured Nitrospirales bacterium. Lineage (GTDB taxonomy): Bacteria > Nitrospirota > Nitrospiria > Nitrospirales > NS-4 > SCTG01. The sequence goes on along the minus strand of CAYLLY010000009.1, from coordinate 4,941 downwards.
CGCAAGCAGATCGCCAAGCTCATTCACTGCGACGCCAAGGAGATCGTCTTCACCAGCGGCGCCACGGAATCGGACAACCTCGCGCTCAAGGGCGTCGCGGAGATGTACAAGGAGAAGGGCGATCACATCGTCACGTGCAGCACGGAGCACCGGGCGATCCTGGACACCTGCAAGTCGCTGGAGAAGCGCGGCATCAAGGTGACCTACCTGCCGGTCGAGAAGGACGGCCGGGTCAATCCCGACGAGGTCCGCAAAGCCATCACGGACAAGACGATCCTCATCTCGATCATGCTGGCCAACAACGAAATCGGGACGATCCATCCGATCGCCGAGATCGGCAAGATCGCCAAGGAGAAGGGCATTCTCTTGCACTGCGACGCGACGCAGGGCGTCGGCAAGATCCCCGTGGACATCGAAGCGCTCAAGGTCGACCTGATGTCCTTCACCGCCCACAAGATTTACGGTCCCAAGGGCGTCGGCGCCCTGTACGTGCGGAAGAAGGGGCCGCGGGTCCGCCTCGTGCCCCAGATGGACGGCGGCGGCCACGAGCGGGGGATGCGGTCCGGTACGCTTCCCGTCCCCCTGATCATCGGATTCGGAAAGGCCTGCGAGCTCTGCGCGCAGGAGATGCCGGCCGAAAGCAAGCGGATCGCGGCGATGCGGGACCGTCTCCAGGCCCGGATCATGACGGACCTGGACGAGTGCTACCTCAACGGGCACCCGACGGAACGGCTGCCGCACAACCTCAACATCAGCTTCGCGTACGTGGAAGGCGAGGCCCTGCTCATGGGCGTCAAGGAGATCGCGCTGTCGTCCGGCTCGGCCTGCACTTCGGCGACGCTGGAGCCGTCCTATGTGCTGCGGGCCTTGGGCGTGGGCTCGGACCTCGCGCACTCCTCCATCCGGTTCGGGCTCGGCCGGTTCACGACCGACGAAGAAGTCGACTACACGGCCAAGCGGATGGTCGAGGCCGTGCAGCGGCTGCGCGAAATGTCCCCGCTTTACGAAATGGCCAAGGAAGGCATCGACTTGAAATCCGTCCAATGGGCGGTGCATTAATAGATAGGGGGAAGGATCATGGCATACAGCGAAAAGGTCATCGACCATTACAACAATCCGCGGAACATGGGGAGCCTGCCGAAGGACGACAAGCAAGTGGGCACCGGGATCGTGGGCGCTCCGGAGTGCGGCGACGTCATGAAGCTGCAGATCAAGGTCGAGAACGACGTGATCGTGGACGCCAAGTTCAAGACCTTCGGCTGCGGCTCCGCGATCGCCAGCTCCAGCCTGGCCACCGAATGGCTCAAGGGCCGCACCGTCGACGAGGCGTACAAGATCAAGAACACCGACATCGTGCAGGAGCTGAACCTGCCGCCGGTGAAGATCCACTGCTCGGTCCTGGCCGAGGACGCCATCAAGTCCGCGTTGGAAGACTACAAGAAGAAAGCCGCCGGGGCAAAGTAAAGGAGGCATACGTCCCATGGAAGAGACCGCCGCAACCACCCCGATCGTGACGTTGACGCCGAACGCCGTCAAAGAAGTCAAGCGCCTCCAGGAAGTCCAGGGCCTGGGCTCGGCGGCGCTGCGCTTGGGCGTCAAGGGCGGCGGCTGTTCGGGACTCAGTTACACCGTCAATTTCGATACGGAGATGGGTCCGCATGATCAGTCCTACGAAGTCGAGGGCATCCGGATCATCGTGGACATGAAGAGCGCGATCTACCTCCAAGGGACCCAGCTCGACTATCAGAAGGACATGCTGAGCGGCCAGTTCAAGTTCAGCAACCCGAACGCCGCCAAGAGCTGCGGCTGCGGAGAATCGTTCTCCGTCTGACCGCACCTCACTTCAGGAAACGCACGCGCACAGGGCATGGCCGGACTCGACGGCCATGCCCGTTGTGTCTAAGGCATAGGGAACCCCGCATGGAAACCAAAAAGAAAGAGCTGCCCGTGGTGCCCATGGCTCGCAGCATGTGCTGGCACTGCCAGTCCGACATCGGCGGCGAATATTTTTGCGGCCAGTGCGTCAAGGTCCAGCCCCTGTCGAAGGACATCGACTACTTCACATGTCTGGGGCTCCCCCGGAAGCTGAACATCGATACCGTGTCCCTGGAGAGCAAGTTCTACGAACTGAGCCGGGCCTTTCACCCGGACTTCTATGAGGGCAAATCGGAGATGGAACGGGCCGTCAGCCTGGCCAATTCCGCCGTCCTCAACCAGGCCTACCGGACGCTGAAGGATCCGATCCTGCGCGTGGAATACCTCCTGCGGTTGGAGGCCGGGGCCGCCAAGGACATCCCCGGGAAAGCGCCCGCCGATCTCTTTGAAACGATCCTGGAAATTCAGGAACACCTCGAGGAGTTCCAGGCGGCCAAATCCCAGAACGATGCCGCCTCCGCCGCCCGCGCCGGAGGCTTACTGAAAACCGCCCGGAAGACCCTGGAGGCGAAACGGGCCGCGCTGGAGAGCCGCCTGGCCGAGCTCTTCCAGATCTGGGACCGGCTGATCGAAAAAGGGCTCCCCGACCAGGCCCACTCGGCCCAGAAGGAACAGACGTTGAAAGAGATGCGCGGCCTGCTGTCCGAGCGCACCTACGTGACCAACATGCTCGGCAACATCTCGGAGGCCCTGGAGTAAATGGCGCGCATCGTCGGGATCGACCTCGGGACGACCAACTCGCTCATCGCCTACATGAAAGGGAAGACTCCCGCAGTCATCGCGGGGTCCGAGGGACGCGCGATGGTGCCGTCCATCGTCGCCTCCACGCCGGAGGGGTTTCTTGTCGGCGACGAGGCCAAGGCGCAGCTCCTCCAAAATGCCGCACAGACCGTCTATTCCGTCAAGCGCTTCATGGGCAAGGGGCTGGCGGACGTCACGCAGGAGTTGCAGTACTTCCCGTTCACGCTCACCGAGCAGGGCGGCGTCATCCGTCTCCAGATCGGCGACAAGGCGCTCACCCCGCCCGAAATCTCGGCCATGATCCTCAAGGAGCTGAAAGCCCGCGCCGAGGCGTTCTTCGGCGAGGAGATCCGCAAGGCCGTCATCACGGTCCCCGCCTACTTCAACGACAGCCAGCGGCAGGCCACCAAAGACGCCGGCAAGATCGCGGGGCTGGACGTGGCGCGGCTCGTCAACGAGCCGACCGCCGCTTCGCTCGCCTACGGCCTCCAGAAACGGAAACAGGGCATCATCGCCGTCTACGACCTGGGAGGCGGCACCTTCGACATCTCGATCTTGAAACTCAAGGGCGGCATCTTCGAGGTCCTCGCGACGAACGGCAACACGCACCTCGGCGGCGACGACTTCGACCGGCGCCTGGTGGACGTGATGACCCGTGAGTACAAACGCCAAAGCGGCGCAACGCCCTTCCCCGAAGGGTTCATCATTCAAAGGATGAGAATGGCGGCTGAAGAGGCGAAATGCCGGCTCTCGTCGGAAACCGAGGCCGCGGTTGATCTGCCGCTGGATAACTACCGCCGGACCTTTACCCGCCGCGAATTCGAGATGCTGGTCGACGACTTGGTGGAGAAGACACTGGCGCCCTGCCGGCAGGCGATCAAGGATGCCGGGCTGGCGGCCACGGACGTGGACGAGGTCGTCCTCGTCGGCGGCTCCACGCGGATACCCCTCGTGCGGCAGCGGGTTCAGGCGCTGTTCGGGAAGCCGCCTCATTGCGAGCTCAACCCGGACGAAGTGGTGGCGCTCGGCGCCGCCGTCCAGGCGGACATTCTCTCCGGCGGCATTCAGGACATGCTGCTGCTCGACGTGACGCCGCTGACCCTCGGGATCGAGACGATGGGCGGCGTGATGAGCAGCCTGATCCGCCGCAACACGACGATCCCGACCAGCGCGAAGGAGATGTTCACGACGTTCGTGGACGGCCAGACGTCCGTGGATATCCATATCCTCCAGGGCGAGCGCGAGCTCGTCAAGGACAACCGGAGCCTGGCGCGCTTCCAGCTCAGGATTCCTCCTCTCCCGGCCGGCATCCCCCGCGTCGAGGTCACCTTCATGATCGACGCGAACGGGATCCTCAGCGTCACCGCCCGCGATGTCCGCACCGGCGAGGCGCAGTCCATCGAGGTGAAACCGTCCTACGGCCTGTCGGACCAGGAAGTCGAGCGCATGATCCGCGAGTCCTTCGTCTTCGCCCAGCAGGACATCACGGAGCGGCAGCGGATCGAGGCGATGAACGAGGCGGAGAGTATCTTAAAAGCGACCGAGAAGGCGCTGGCGCGCGCCGACAGGCTGGCCACACCGGAGGAACTGGCGGCGATCCGGCAGGCGATCGCCGACCTCAAAGCCGCCATGGGGGGCACCAATCACCGCCCGATCCGGGACGCCATCGCGGCGTTGGACAAGGCCTCCTACAGCGTGGCCGAGAAGCTCATGAACAGTACGCTGCAGGACGCGCTGAAGGACAAAAAGCTTTCGGACGTGAAGTAAGGGGAGGGAACCCCCATGGAGATAGACTGGAACGACACCGAGGAGATCGCCATCCAGTTGCTCGAGCGGCATCCCGAGATCGATCCGCTTACGATCCGGTTCACGGACCTGCACCAATGGGTCACGTCGATTCCAGGCTTCATCGGGGACCCCAAGAAGTCAAACGAGAAAATCCTCGAAGCCATCCAGATGGCCTGGCACGAAGAGTACAAAGACGCCCACGGGTAACCCCCGTTCGTTCTGTGCTCAGGCCCCTTGCATTCTGATACCAGGAAGAGTATATTGGTAGCATGAAAGTCAAGACTTCTATCACCCTTTCGGAAGACTTGGTGAAAGCCATTGATGAACGCGCCAAACAGCATAAGAACCGCTCTGATTTTATCGAAGCGGCTGTGCGGGCGTTCATCGGTCAGATGATCCGGGAAGAGCAAAACGCCAGAGATCTCGAGATCATCAATCGGCGGGCCGACCATCTCAACAAAGAAGCGGCGGACGTAC
>CAYLLY010000008.1:9310-50089 GCA_964384595.1 uncultured Nitrospirales bacterium | reverse complement strand
CGTCGCTCGCGTTCGACACGATCTACGCCGAGGGCCAGCGCCGCTACGTCGAGTCCCTCTCGGCCTACGCCCGCCAGTTCCTCGAGCAGATGGACAAGCCGGACGTGGACTCTATTGAAGGCCTGTCGCCGGCCATCGCCATCGAGCAGAAGACCACCTCGCGCAACCCCCGCTCCACCGTGGGAACCGTCACCGAGATCTACGACTACCTTCGCCTGCTATTCGCCCGCATCGGCCGCCCGCACTGCCCCCAGTGCGGCGATCCCATCACGGCCCAGACAGTCCAGCAGATGGTGGACGCGCTGATGGCGCTGCCGCCTGGCTCGAAGCTCTCGATCTTGGCGCCCATCGTGCGGGACCGCAAGGGCGAGTACCGCAAGGAATTACACGAAATGCGGCGCAGCGGGTTCATCCGGGCGCGCATCGACGGCAAGCCGCACGACCTTGCGGACGAGATCGTACTGGACAAGCAGAAGAAGCACACGATCGAGATCGTGGTGGACCGCGTGGTCCTCAAGGACGACGAGCCGACGATGCGACGGCTGGCGGATTCGCTGGAGATCGCGCTGAAACAGGCGCACGGCTTGGTGGGCATCGATCTCGATGGAAAGAAAGACCTCCTCTACAGCGAGAAGCTGGCCTGCGTACGGTGCGGCTTCAGCTACTCGGAATTGACCCCCCGCCTCTTCTCCTTCAACAGCCCGCACGGCGCGTGCCCGGCCTGCGATGGCTTGGGCCACGAGCCGCCCAGGGGCTGCCCGTTCTTCAGCGAGGACGATGAATATGAGGAAGAAGACTATGGGTCGCTGACGCTCTGTCCCATCTGCAAGGGCGACCGCTTGAAGCCGGAAAGCCTCTCGGTCCTGATCGACCGGAAGTCCATCGCCGCGGTCACGCGCCTGTCCATCAGAGACGCTTCAGGGTTATTCCAGAAGCTGAAGCTCTCCGAGCGGGAGCAGTTCATCGCGCACCGCATCCTCAAGGAGATCAGGGAGCGCCTGGGCTTCCTCGTCAACGTCGGCCTTGATTACCTGACCCTGGATCGGGCGGCGGCCACGCTCTCCGGCGGGGAGGGCCAGCGCATCCGGCTCGCCACGCAGATCGGGTCCGGGTTGGTCGGCGTCCTCTACATCCTGGACGAGCCGTCCATCGGCCTGCATCAGCGGGACAACAAACGTCTGCTGGACACGCTGCTCCGGCTGCGCGATCTCGGCAATACGGTGATCGTCGTCGAGCACGACGCCGAGACCATGCGGCACGCGGATCACATCCTCGATCTCGGCCCCGGCCCCGGCGTGCATGGGGGCTTCGTCGTCGCCAAAGGCTCGCCGGCCGAGGTCATGGCCAACAAGGACTCCCTGACCGGGCAATACCTGCGTGGCGACATGAACATCACGCTCCCGCACCGGGCGCACCAGGCAGGCCGCCACCTCACCCTCGTCGGCGCCCGCGAGCACAACCTCAAGAACGTGACGGTGAAGATCCCGTTGGGCCTGCTGACCTGCGTGACCGGCGTGTCCGGTTCCGGGAAGAGCACGCTGCTCTTCGACGTTCTCTACCGGAGTCTTCGGCAACTCTTATATGGAGAGAGAGAACGAGGCGTGCCGAAGAAGCCGTGGATTTCAGGTTGCTCAGAGATCAAGGGCATCGAGCACATCGACAAGATCGTCAACATCGACCAGTCGCCGATCGGGCGCACGCCGCGGTCCAACCCGGCGACCTACACCGGCCTGTTTACCTATATCCGTGACCTTTTCGCGAGCCTACCCGAGTCGCGGGTGCGCGGCTACCAGGCCGGCCGCTACTCGTTCAACGTGAAGGGCGGGCGCTGCGAAGCCTGCCAGGGCGGCGGCATGATCAAGATCGAGATGCACTTCCTGCCGGACGTCTACGTGACCTGCGAGGTCTGCAAGGGCCGGCGCTACAACCGGGAGACGCTCGACGTCCGCCACAAGGAGAAAAGCATCGCCGACGTCCTGGACATGACCGTCGAGGAGGCGCTGGCCTTCTTCCAGCATCTCCCCCTCATCAAGGCCAAGCTGGCGACGCTGAACGACGTGGGGCTCGGCTACATCAAGCTCGGCCAGTCGGCCACGACGCTGTCGGGAGGCGAGGCGCAGCGGGTGAAGCTGTCGCGTGAGCTCTCGAAGCGGGCGACCGGCCGCACCATCTATATCCTGGACGAGCCGACCACCGGCCTGCACTTTGCCGACATTCAGAAGCTGCTGGAGGTGCTGAACCGTCTGGTGGCGTCCGGCAACAGCGTCGTGGTGATCGAGCACAACCTCGACGTGATCCGCAACGCCGACTGGATCATCGACCTCGGCCCGGAGGGAGGCGATCGCGGCGGCGAGATCGTCGCCGCCGGCCCGCCCAAGGATGTGGCGGGCGTCAAAGCCTCCCATACCGGAGGCGTGCTGCGCGGGAACTAGATCAGAGCTTGTTTTCGATGGCGTAGCGGACCATCTGCGCCACGTTGCGGATGCCCAAGCGGCGGCCGATGTTGACGCGATGGGTTTCTGCCGTGCGGGGGCTGATGCCCAGTTTCTCGCCGATCTGCCGGCTGGTGTAGCCGTGGGCCACCAGGCTCAGGACTTGGCGTTCCCGCGGGGTCAGGCGAGGTGTCACTCTTCGTGCGTGCTTCATGTCTGCTGCATGGGCGTTGTGTTTGGCTTTGGCGGTTCTGCGTACGGTCATGACGTGCTTCAACCTCCTTTGTCCTGGGGCGTATGATACCCGCATCATAGCCTGATCGTCGGGAAAACTGCAACCCATGGAAACCCCAAGCATAATTTCCCATGTAACCTTTGGCGAAATGGCGTGTCTCACCAAGTATAGGGGCTGAAACCGGCGGGTGAGGGCGGGATGGCGGAGTCGGATTTTCAGTTGTTGGACCGGTACGGGGCCGGCGACGAGGCGGCCTTCGAAGAGCTGGTCAAGCGCCATCAGAAGACCATCTACGATCTGTCGTACCGGATGCTGGAGAACCATGCCGACGCGGCAGACCTGGCGCAACGGACCTTCGTGCAGGCGTTTCTGCACCACCAGTTTTTCAAGCGCGAATCGAGCTTCCGCACCTGGCTCTATCAGATCGGCATGAACCTCTGCCGCAACGCCATCCGCGATCGGGCGCGGCGATCGCACGAGGACGTCCACGAACTGGAACTGGCGGACTCACGTGACATCTTTGCGGAGTTCGCCGGCGCCGAGCAGCAGGATCGCCTGGGCGACGCGATCCGGACGCTACCGACCAGGCAGAAGGAAGCCCTGGTGCTGCGGGTCTATCACAATCACGCCTTCGCGGAGATCGGACTGATCATGAGCTGCTCCGAGGGGGCCGCGAAGGCCAATTACCACCACGCAGTGGACAAGCTCCGCCGCGTCCTGGTGGCGGGTGAGGGATGACCATGACATGCAACGAGATCAAGGGATTGACCGTGCCGTATCTCGAACTGGACCTGGAGCCGTCGCGCGTGCGGGACGTCACGGCCCATCTGGACGGGTGCGCGGGGTGCCGTGCCGAAATGGAGACGGTCCGCCAGGTCCTGGTCCGGGTGAAGGGCGTGACGGTGCCGGACCCGGGCGACCGATTCTGGAGCGGATTTCCCGACAGGGTCCGCCGCGAGCTGGCGCGCGAACGGCCCCCCATCCCTTCGCGCCTATGGAGGGGAATCGCGGGGTGGCCGATGGCCCTCGCGGCGTCGGTCCTGCTGCTCGTCGGCGCGTGGTTTCTCAGAGGTGTGTTCGATCAGGGACCGGCGCCGGCCCCGCAGCGAACGGTCGTACAGGCTCCCATGGCGCGCGGCGGTCAGCCCCCGCCGGCTGATGCTGATTTACCTCAGCTTGCCGAAGCGGATTGGCAGGAATTCTGGGACGAGGACCACGATATGATCCTGGCCGAGATGGCGTCTCGCCTGGACCGGCAGACCGTGGATCGGCTGTTCGGAGAAATCTAAAGGGGGAAATATGTACCGACACATCTGGGGACGCAGTAGCATGGCGCTTGCGCTGGTTGCCCTCCTGGCATCGCCGGCGCCCGCGCAGGAGATGGAGCGGCCGGGCGGCCCCAGACCGGTGCCGCCGGTCATGGAAGAACTGGACCGCATGACGGGGCCTGAGCGCGGACCGGGCGGCGGCCAGGGAGACGGAGAGGAGAGCGGCCGCCACTTCGAGGCCAAAAAGCGGGAGCGGCTGTTGCAGAAGCTCCATCTCGATGAGGCCACGCGGAGCCGGCTCAGCCAGCGATTGGAGCAACTGGATCAGAAGGGGGAGGATCTGCGACGCCAGCGGCGGGAGGCCTTCCAAGCCTTGAGGGAGCAGGCGAAGGGTCTGCGAAGGGACATGCGGCGGGGGCCACGCGAGGGCGGCGAGCGCGGGCCGGAGCAAGCGCCGCCTGCGGAAGGCCCCCCGGTTGACAGCGGCGCGCTGAAGCAGGTCTTGGAGCGGGTCTATGCGGTGGAGGACGCCATGGCGGGGCTGCGGCGTGAGCGGACACAGGCCGTGCGCGAACTGCTGACGCCGGAGCAGCAGGTGAAGTTCCTGTTCATCACCACGAAGTTCCAGAAAGACATGCGGGAGCGGATGCAGCGGGGACAGGGCGGGCCGGAAAGCGGGCCGATGGACATGAAACGGCGCTTCGAGGGCAGCGGCGACGGCGAGCGGCGGTAACCCTCGTTTGACCCCTCTTCCGCGGTTCTGCTAGGCTCCTTCCATGTGGCGGTTTATCGTCCTCGGCATCTTGCTGATCATCGTGTATTTCATGGTGAAGAGCGCTTTGCGTGGCCTATTGGGCAAGGATAAGGAAGTCGCCCGGTCCGTGGGATCGCCGGGACAGCCGTCCGACATGATGCAGGACCCGGTCTGCGGGATGTTCGTGCCGAAAGAGGGGTCGTTCTTCCTCCAGCAGGGCGACCGGACCTTTTTCTTTTGCAGCGAAACCTGCCGCGCCAGCTACCAGAAGAAGCTCGGCTCCGCTTGAGGGGATCTCCTCACACTCCGATCGAGCGGGTTTTGCGGCCGTTCGAGGAATTCACCAAAGTCCAATCTTCGGGCGGCATTCTGCTGCTCCTGTGCGCGGGTGCGGCCCTGCTGTGGGCCAATTCCCCGTGGGGGGAATCGTATTTTGCACTGTGGCAAACACCCGTGACGGTGGGCTTTGCCGATTTTGTCCTGTCCAAGCCGCTTCTGCTCTGGATCAACGATGGGCTCATGTCCGTCTTCTTTTTTGTGGTGGGTCTCGAGATCAAGCGGGAAGTACTGGTGGGGGAACTGGCGTCACCGAAACGCGCCGCGCTTCCCATCGTTGCTGCGGTGGGCGGGATGGTGGTGCCGGCCGCAATCTACGCCGCCTTCAATGCCGGCACGACCGGCGCTTCCGGGTGGGGCATTCCGATGGCCACCGACATCGCGTTCGCGCTTGGTGTTCTGGCCTTGCTCGGGACGCGGGCGCCGGCGGTGCTGAAGATTTTCGTGGCCGCGTTGGCGATCGCGGACGATCTGGGCGCTGTGCTGGTCATCGCCTTCTTCTACAGCTCTCAAATCTCCTGGAACAGCCTGGGCATCGGGGCTGTGTTTCTCCTCGCGTTGATCGGAGCCAACCGAGCAGGCGTGCGGCACCCCCTCGTTTACGCGATCCTGGGGATCGGCGGCGTGTGGCTGGCGTTCCTGCTATCGGGAATCCACCCCACGATCGCGGGAGTGCTCAACGCCCTGACCATCCCGGCTCGCGCACGACTTGATACCGGGGAGTTTCTCGCAAGGTGCAGGGGAATGCTGGACAGATTCATGCAGGCGGGCCATTCCGGTCGGGAAGACTTTATGACCGAGGATCATCACGCGGCTCTGGGAGCCTTGGCTGCCGCGGCTCATGACGTGCAGACTCCGATGGAGCGCTTGGAGCACGTCCTGCACCCTTGGGTGACGTTCGCCATCATGCCGGTGTTCGCGTTGGCCAACGCAGGTGTTGTTCTCCGTGGCGACTTGCTGACGACCGTGACGCATTCGGTTGCTCTCGGCGTCATATTCGGCTTGGTGGCCGGCAAGCTGATCGGCATCACCCTCTTTTCCTGGCTTGCAGTGCGCAGCGGCTTCGCGGCTCTGCCGACGGGCGTGACGGGGAGGCACATCGTCGGCGTCGGGTGTCTGGGCGGGATCGGTTTCACCATGTCCCTGTTCATCGCAGGCCTGGCGTTTGGCGAGACCCCGTTCCTGCCGACGGCCAAGGTGGGCATCCTGATCGGGTCGCTCATTGCCGGGACGGCGGGGTGGTGGATCCTCAGGCAAAGCGAGGGCTAGTAAGTCGCGCAGGGTTCCCAGGGCTGTTGAGTCCGGTCAGCAGCCGGAGGAGTAGCTGTAGTCGTCCAGCTTGCCTTCCTTGTCGAACTTCAGGGTGATCTCGCATTCGTGGGGATTGATCCCACCGAGAATGCGGGCCGTGCCTCCGGCAATCCGGTAATAGGTCCAGGTCTCACCGCCGAAAAACCGCGTCGAGGTGCCGGAGGGTTTCCCCCATTCCTTCTCAAACCATTCCTTCGCTTCGTGGCGCTGGGCCGCCGGCTTGAGGGACTGCTCCAGGTAGGGATTGCTCGCGCACCCGGCCGTGAACATCAGGATTCCCAGGACAAGGGCCAACCGTGCCATAGATGACCTCGTAATCGTGTTTGCAATGACCGAACTGTTCTCCTAGAATACCACAACAGGTCCGGCGCAAACCCGATTCGCGTCAAGGGAGGCTCACCATGATGATCTTTCTGGATACCGGCAACACGAAGGAGATCAGAGAAGCGGCCGGCTGGGGCGTGCTGGACGGCGTCACGACCAACCCGTCCCTGGTCGCCAAGGAAGGGCGCAGCTTCAAGGACCTGCTCGTGGAGATCTGCGCCATCGTGGACGGGCCGATCAGCGCGGAAGTCGTCAGCGTCGAGGCCGACGCGATGATCAAGGAGGGCAAGGACCTCGCGAAGATCCACAGGAACATCGTGGTCAAGGTCCCGCTGATTCCCGAGGGGCTGAAGGCCTGCAAGGCCCTGGCCGCCGAGGGGATAAAGGTCAACGTCACCCTGTGCTTCTCGCCGACTCAGGCCCTGCTGGCGGCCAAGGCCGGCGCCTGGTGCGTCAGCCCCTTCGTCGGGCGGCTGGACGACATCAGCGAGCACGGGATGGGACTCATCCAGGACATCGTGACCATCTATCGGAATTATCACTACCAGACGAAGGTGCTGGTCGCCAGCGTACGGCACCCGCAGCACGTGGTCGAGGCCGCCAAGATGGGCGGGGACATCTGCACGATGCCGTTGGCCGTGTACAAGCAGCTCGTCCAGCACCCGCTGACCGACATCGGCCTCAAGAAGTTCCTGTCGGACTGGGAAAAACAGAACGTCCCCAAGGGATAGCCGCAGGCCGCGCCGGTTGTGATTGCTTGGACCGGAAGGAAAACGGTCGAGGGCGTCGCCTACGCGGCGGACATCCTGTTCCTCAGTTATCGCGGCTTCAAGGAGCTGTTCTCTCCGGCCCGGCGCGGGCGGCATGAAGCGCTCCGGGGCATCGCCCGCCAGATCCTCTTCACCGGCGTCGACGCGTTGCCGGTCGTCGGCGCCCTGGCCCTGCTGCTGGGCCTCATCGTCATCATCCAGGCGGGGCTCGCGCTGCCGCAAGTCGGCGCCGGGGAGTTTCTGGCCCGCGTCGTCGTGGTGGCGCTGGTCCGCGAGCTAGGGCCGCTGCTCACGGCCTTCATCGTGGTCTGGCGGTCGGGAACCGCGATGTGCACGGAATTGGGCAACATGCGAGTGGGCCAGGAGATCGACGCGCTCGAAGCGATGGGCATCAGCGTCATCCGGTTCCTCGTGATGCCCCGCATGGTCGGGGCGGTCGTCGCCATCATCTGCCTGACCGTGTACTTCGACCTGGTAGCGGTCATCGGGGGGTTCCTGGTGGCCAAGGTCGCGCTCACGATCCCCTTCCTGGTGTACCTGACGGAGATCGAGCACGCGCTGTCGATCGCCGACGTGGTGATCACCGTCGTCAAGAGCGCGTTGTTCGGGCTGGCCATCGCCGTGATCTGCTGCCATCACGGGCTCGCGGTCGTCGGCTCCACGACCGAGGTGCCCCAGCAGAACTCGCGGGCCATGCTGAACACGGTCGCGGCCTGCCTGGTGCTGGACATCATCGTGTCGGTCGGCTTTTACGTGTGACATGGCGGAAGCGGGAGAAGCGGTGATCGTGCTGGACCATGTCTCCGCGAGCGAGGGCGTCCTGGAGCACGTGGAGGACTTCAGCTTGACGGTACACAAGGGTGAGGCCGTCGCGCTGGTCGGAGCCAATCGATCCGGGAAGAGCCTTGCGCTGAAGCTCAGCGCGGGCATGGGTGAGCCGTCGGCGGGGTCGGTGCGGCTGCTGGGTGTCGATCCGGCCGCGGCGTCCGACGAGGAGGTGCTGCAGCTCCGCCGGCGCGTGGGGTTCGTCTTTGCCAAACCGGCGCTCATCAGCAATATGAGCGTGTATAGCAATGTCGCCCTCCCGCTGCGCTATCACACCACGCTGCCGGAGACCACGATCAGGGGGAAAGCCATGGCGTGCCTCGCGGAATGCGGCGTGGAGCTGTTTCACGATCACCTGCCCGGCGGCCTGGCGATGGGGGACGCCCGCCTCGCGGCGCTGGCGCGGGCGCTGGTGATAGAACCGGACATTCTCTTTGTGGACGAGGTGCTCTTCGGGCTGGATGCCGACGACCTGATCCGCTTCCGGGGGCTCTTGGAGAAGTACCGGCGGGAGAAGGGGCTGACGATCGTCGCCAGCATCAACGCGCCGACCGCCCTGTTCGCGTTCATGGACCGGCTGGCGCTGATGCGGGACGGCCGCCTGGTGGCCCTGTGCCCGCCCGCCGAGGCCGCCCGGGTGGACGATCCGATGGTGCCGGAGTTTTTCGGCGCGAGCTGACTGAGAAGGAGCAAAGCCATGCATTACTCACACCGCCTGTCGCAGACCCGCATCCACCAGATCGTGGGCTGGTTCGTCTTCGTGCCCATTCTGATCATCGGCGCGGTGCTCGTGTTCGTGGCCAAGAGCGAGCATCTGTTCGAGGAGCGATACCACATCACCACGCTCTTCAGCGAAGGCTACGGCCTGAAGCCGGGCAAGCCGGTGGTGCTGCTGGGCATCCAGATCGGCAAGGTGAGCAAGGTGGAGTTCACCGAGCAGAACGACGCCAAGGTCACCCTGGAGATTCTCAATCGCTACAAGGAAAAGATCAGGCAGAATTCCATCGCCAAGGTCGGCAAGTCCGGCGGGTTCGTGGGCGAACAGCAGATCGAGATCACGGTCGGCAACAAGGACAAGCCGGTCATTCCGGCCGGCGGCCACATCGAGGCGGAGGAGCCGTTCAACGTCGCGGAGCTGATGCAGGAGATCAGGCCGCTCGTGGATACCGCCAAGCGGATGCTCGTCAAGGTCGAGGCGATCACCGACGGAGTCCACACAGCGGTGCAGACGAGCAATAAGACGCTCGACCATGTGCGGGAGGCGTCCATCCGGCTCCCGGCCGTGCTGGACAACGTGAAGGAGACGACGGCGACGATCCGCGAAGCCGCGCTCAGCGCGACCGAGCAACTCCCGGCCATCGTGGCCGGCGTGCGCGGGAGCGTGGATCGGGCCGGCGAGGCGGTGAAGGACGTGAAGACCACCACCACCAAGCTGCCGGCGGTCGTCGATTCGGTTCAGGGGGCCGTGGACAACGTGAAAGCGATGACGGGCGATCTTCGCGGGACGGTCCATCAGGACGTGCCGCCGCTGGTGCGGTCGGTGCAGGGCACGGTGGACGACGTCGGCGAGGTGGTGGCCGGCGCCAAGAAGACATTCCCGATCAGCGCCTTCGCGGCCAAGGGGCGCGCCGCGCGCGCGGAGGATCGGGCCGCGGTCGCGCCCCGGAGTTTGCGCGCCGACGAGGTGGTCAAGGAATGAACCGGGCCGCCCCGGTCGTCCTGCTCCTGGCGCTCCTCACGGGCGGCTGCGCCGGCGGCGCCGCGAGCCCCGAGCTGCCCCCGCTGGCCGCGAAGGTCCGGGACCTCCGGGACAAGGGGAGCCACGCGCTGGTCCGCGGCGATGTCGCGCGCGCCGGCCTGATCTTCGACGATGCGCGGCGTCTGGCGGAGAGTCTCGACGACCGGGCCGGCCTCGCCGGCGCGCTCAACGATCTGGGCACGGTGGCGGCTCTCCAGGGCGACTATCCCAGGGCGGCCGGGCTCCATCGCCGGGCGCATGGGATTGCGGTGGAGATCGGCGATCAGGTGCTCGCCGTCGAGGGCCTCAGCTATCGCGGGCAGGCGGCTCACCTCCTGGGCGATCACGCGGCGGCGCTCGGTCACTATGCCCAGGCCCTCGCCCTGTCCCGCGAGATCAAGGATCGCCGGGGCGAGGCGGTCGTTCTCAACAACCTGGGCCTCCTCCAGCAGGCGCGCGGCGAGCTGGACCATGCGGAGCAGAACTTCCGGCAGGCCCTGGCGATCAACACGGAGCTCAACGAGCGGCGCTCCACGGCCAGCAACCACAGCAACCTCGGCGCGTTGGCGGAGAAACGGGGGCGGCGGATGGAGGCGCGCAGCCGTTACGAGCAGGCGCTCGTCCTCGACAAGGAAACGGAGAACCGCCCGGCCATCGAAGCCGATCTCGTGAATCTTGGCCGGCTCTCGGAAGAGGAGAATCGTCCGGAAGAGGCCATGGGCTTCTACGAACGGGCCTACCGCGGGTATCTCGCGCTGAACCATGTCCCCAAGGCGATGGAGGCGGGGAAGCGCCTGATCCGCGCCGCCAAGGCCGCCGGCCGGGACGCTGAAGCGGCGGCTTACCAGGCCGAACTCAACGCGCTGGCCGCCCAACCCTAAGCCTGGACTATTCTGTCCGGCGGCGTCCTCCCGCGCTGTTCCGTTCCTGTTCATTTTCGAACGAATTCCCATTCCCATCAGTGGAATGGCCTGCCAGGTTTTTCTTTCTTGGTCAATACATAGACAGGTTCAGGGCTGGCACCGCCCTTGCTGCGTCTTTCCTGTAAGCGCCGACAGCGGCGAGGACAAGGAAGGCACGGCAAGGGGTCCACATGGAAACGGTGAGCGTTATGGTGGTGATCCTCTTGGTAGTCGGATTCCTTCGTCGGTTGGCCAGCGAGCGCGAGCGGGCACGGCGGAGGGGGCCTGGCACGCCGGCCAGTTTTCTCTGCTTCACGGGAGGGCGGCTCCGGATCGCCAAACGGACCCACGCGCCTTCGCCGGAGGAATAGGGAGGAACGGAGGATGGAGAAAATGGAACCGACAGACAAGGCAGCCGGGATGACGGTCCGCGAGCGGCGAAGGACCCGGCGCTACCATCTCCTGACGCGCGTGGATATCCTGGTGGCCGGCGACACCAACGTCTATTGGGGGAGCATGAGCAAACTGAGCTGGACCGGCGTTGCGCTCTGCGCCAGGCAGTTCCTGAAACCGGGCCAGGGGGTCACACTCCGGTTTCGGTTCCAAGGGGAGGAGGGACGCGAGGCGACGGAGTCGCTGGTAGCGAAGGTCGTCTGGCGAAACGGTGACACCATGGGGCTGGAATTCGACCCGCCTCTGGCCACCGGTTCTCCGGCGCTGCAACAGGCGTCGTTCCTTGTCGCGCATCTCATGATGAAAGAAGCGTGACGACGTTCAGGGCTGTCGGAGCGCGCGCTTCGCGGCGGCAAAGACCGAGGCGAACATCGGCGCCGTCAATTTGCCTGTGAAGGTATTCTGCTGCGACGGGTGGTACGACCCGATCAGCGTGACGCCCCACGGCAGGCGATGGACCCGGCCGTGCCCGAATGATGGGAGCGGGCGCGGCAGCGAATGGCCGAGCTCCCGGCACGCCTTCAGATAGCCCTCGAACGCGATCCGGCCCAGCGCGACCACCACGCGCACCCTGGGCAGGAGCCGCAGCTCTTCCGCGAGAAAGGGCCGGCAGCGGTCGAATTCCTCCGGCAGCGGCTTGTTTCCCGGCGGGGCGCAGCGGACTGTGGCCGTGATGTAGCACTCGATCAGCCGCATCCCGTCGTCACGCGACACGGACGCGGCCTGGCTGGCGAATCCGGAACGGTACAGCGCGCCGTAGAGCCAGTCGCCGCTCCGATCGCCCGTGAACATTCTTCCCGTGCGGTTGCCGCCATGCGCCGCCGGTGCCAGGCCGACGATCAGCAAACGCGCCTTCGCGTCGCCGAACCCGGGCACGGGCTTTCCCCAATAGTCGCAGTCGCGGAAGCGGCGTATTTTCACGCTGGCCGCCTGCTCGCGGTGGGCCACGAGGCGTGGGCACTTGCGGCACGCCGTAATGGTCTGTTGAAGCACGGTCAGGCGCGACATGCGGGCAGTGTACCAGAATAACCTTGCCGCCTTGCCGAACCCTTGCTAGAATCCGGCTCGGATGCGGTCTGGACGGCGGGAGGGTGCGATGCGAATGATGCAAGGAACCCTGTTTATGGTGGCGGCCGCGCTGCTCGTCGTGCCGCTGGCGACCGACACCATGAGCGACCCGCCGCCGCCTGCGCTCGTCAAGGATGCCGTTGAGCAGGCCGCCACCCGCAGCCTGCAGGCCAGGACCAAGCCCTTCCTCAGCACGTACCAGCTTCCCGACACCATGACGTTCGCCGGCGCTTCCGTGCCGATGCACCTCTGGCAGGTTCGCGAGCGGATCGAGTTCGAGTTCTACCGTTTTCTCGAAAGCGAGGGCGACAGCATCCTTCTCGCCAAGCGCACCGGCCGCTGCTTTCCGCCCGCCGAGCGGCAACTGGCCGAGGCCGGGCTGCCGGACGACCTGAAGTACATCCTGCTGGTGGAGAGCAAGTGCATCTCCGCCGCCTATTCGCGGGCCAAGGCGTCGGGACCCTGGCAGTTCGTTCCCGCGACCGGCCGCCTGTTCGCGCTGGAAAACAATCGCTGGAAAGACGATCGCCGCAACCTGGAGCTCTCGACCGAGGCCGCCGTCAAGTATCTCAAGAAGCTGTACGACATCTTCGGCGACTGGTATCTCGCCATGGCGGCCTACAACGCCGGCGAGGTCAATATTCTCAAGTCCATGCGCGAGCAGAAAGTCAAGGACTACTGGAAGCTGCACTACGTCACGGAGACCATGCGCTACGTGCCGCGCATCATCGTGAGCAAGGAGATCTTCTCCCAGCCCGAGCGGTACCTGGGCATCGCCAAGGCCGATCTCTATCCGCCCCTGAACACCGAAGAGGTGACGGTCACCATTAAAGAAAGCCAGCGCCACCTCGCGGCCGTCGCGGAGCAGTACGGGACGTACTTCCTCGAGCTGAAGCTCCTCAACCCCGAAATCCGCAAGGACCACCTGCCGCGCGGGACTCACCGGATCAAGGTCCCGCGCCGGAACGAGGATTGTCCCGCGGTCTGTCTGAAGGCGGACGTGCCCCGCTGAAACTTCCCCCTGCACCCGTCCGGGCTGATGTGCGCCGCATGCTCCAGGCGGCGCTGGAGGCCGCCGATCCCTGCGAGGCCGTTCGTTCCGCGCTCTCCCTCAAGCGGCACGCTCTCCGGGCGGCCGGCCGCGCCTACGATCTAAGCCGCATCCGGCGCGTGGCGGTCGTGGGCGCCGGCAAAGCCGCGATACCCATGGCACGGGCCGTTTGCGAAGTTCTCGGGCATCGGGTCGAGTCCGCGTTCGTCGTGACCTCCACTGCCGTGAAGGCCGCTCCGAAGTCCGCCATCGAGACGGCTGAGGCCGGTCATCCGGTTCCGGACCGGCGCGGCCTGCGAGCGGCGCAACGGCTGCTGGCAATCGCGTCGTCGCTCGGAGCGGAAGACCTTCTGATCGTGCTGCTCTCAGGCGGCGCCTCCAGCCTGCTGCCTCTGCCGGATGAGGGACTGACGCTGGCGGACAAGCAGCGCGTGACGCGCCTGCTGCTTCGCTCGGGCGCGACGATCGCCGAACTGAATGCCGTCCGCAAGCACCTCTCCTCGATCAAAGGCGGGCGCCTCGCGGCCGCGACGCGCGCGCAGGTCCTGACGCTCATCCTCTCCGACGTCGGCGGGGACGATCTTGGCGTGATCGGGTCGGGACCGACGGCGCCGGACCGCACTACCTTCCTGGACGCGGCCCGGATCATCCGCCGGTACGGACTGTGGGATCGTCTGCCGGCACCGGTGCGGATTCACCTGGTCGAGGGGCTGGCCGGCTGGCGGCCCGAGACGCCGAAACCGGGGAGCCGGATCTTCCGGCGCGTGCAGCACGCGGTCGTCGGCAACAACCGCCTCGCGCTGGAAGCCGCGGCGAAGGCCGCCCGTGCCGCCGGCTATGAAAGCGTGCTCATCGAGGAGTTTGTGACCGGCGAGGCGTCCCTGGTCGGGCGGTGGATGGGGGAATTGGGGAAGAACCTGGCGGGGCGGACGGCGCTTCCCGGTCCGGTGTGCGTGCTTGCGGGCGGCGAGTTGACCGTCACGGTGCGGGGGGCGGGAAAAGGCGGCCGGGCGCAGGAGTTCGCGCTGGCGGCCGCGCTGGCGCTGCAAGGCGCGTCCGGCGTGTGGGTGACGGGGATTGGCACGGACGGCCGCGACGGGCCGACGGATGTGGCCGGGGCCGTCGTGGATGGCGGCACGGTGGCGCGCGGCAAAAAGAAGCGGCTCAACGCCGCGACATACTTAAAACGAAACGACAGTTACACATTCTTCAAAAAAGTCGGCGGCCACATCATCACCGGCCCCACCGGCACCAACGTCAACGATCTCTACCTGGTGCTCGTCAGGCCGATGAAATAGTCGAGCCGCTCCACCCGCACCATCGGCATGATCATGCCCTGGCCGGGGTCTTCGTGGGCGAAATCGTAGATGAGCGATTCGTCCGGCACGAGCCGGCCGGTCATCGCCACGATCACCGTGACGGTCTCACCGCGCGCCGTTCTCTTCCTCAGCGACGCCTTGAGTTTTGCCGGCGGCACCGCCACGAGCTCGTCGGGCAGGTTCTCCGGCTTGAACCGCACGACTCCCCACTTGGTGGCGATCGTCTCCGGACCGATCGCGACCAAGAACCCGCCTTTGTCCGGGACGTAGCCGGACAGGGCGCCGTCCCAGAGAAAGGTGATTCGCTGTGCGAGCGCGTGACGGCCTGCGCGCAGGCGGTCCCGTTCCCGGTTCAGGGCAAACAGTTGTTCACTCGGGTGGTCGCCGGGCGCGCCGTGGAGCGCATGCCAATCGGGCGGGCTCGAGTCCAGCGCCGCCAGGAACTTTTCGATTCCGGCGCGGTCGTGCAGGAGCGTGGTGTCTCTGGGCAGTTGAGCGGCAAGCTCATGCCGGCTTGTGACGGGAATGAGACGCATCCCGACGATATCCTCGCTGAAGACACCGGCCGGCAGCAAAGCCAGCAGTCCGCCCAGGAACACTCCGGAGGTCTTCACCCTTTCTCAATCGGCCGTCGGATGCTTCAAGTCATACTTGGCGACCACCGGCAGCCCCACCTGCTGCAGCAGCGCGGCCCGCTGTTTTCGCAGCAGGACGTTCTTCGGCGCCGCCTCGATCATTTCCGAGAGCGTCATCACGGCGTCATACCAGATCCCCGTTTCGGCAAAAACGTGCGGGACGAGCGCTTTGCCTGCCTGGTCGAGCTTTGCTTGGATGGCCTCAGGAGGCCCCACGCGCTCGATAAACCCGCCGGCGACGATGTCCTTAGAGCGACGCTCCGCTTTGACTACCAGCGTCACATACCACTGATACTGCTCACCGGGAATAAGTTTCACTGCATGATCCGCCAGCCGGATGGCCTGGATGCCGGCTTGAGCGGGGGCAGGGATTCGTGTCTCCAGGAGAGGGCTCAAGGGTTGGACCCCCAGACTGCGAATGATAGCCAGTTCGACGGGGAGAGTCGTCGGTTTCGAGAGATACCAGTAGAGCGTCGGCTGTTCCCGAGTGGTCAGTCCGATGTGATCGGGCGCCAGCACGGATAGGGTAGGCAAATCATCCCCGGGCCCACGGGTGCCGCCTCCCACGCGGCCTCCGGGCGCGCCGCGCTTGGGGGGATTGTATACCGGCATTCCAACAGCCGCCGCGGATCGCTTGCTTTGATCTTCGATTCCCTGGGCCTGGGACCGTGCTGGTTGGTCGGCCGCCGAAATCCCGGGGAACGGAATTCCTATGGCGAAGGTGAGGGCCGAGGTCCATAGCGCTGTTTTGAGGTAGCTCATACGCGTTCCTCCTGTGTGGCCTTCGACGGAGCCGGATCGGCCCGGTCGAAAAGGCGGTAGACGACGATTTTCTCTTCTTTTCCTTTCAAGCTCGTGACGCCGATTCGCTCGAAGCGGTAGTGATCGCCCAGATACCTCAACGTTGATTCGCCGACGAGGATGCGGCAGGGACTGGCTCCGAAATAGGGATCGGCCGCATCTTTGTCGAAACTCTCCAGTCTTGAGGCGACGTTGACCGTGTCCCCGATGGTCGTGAACTTCAGGCGTTGCGCGGTGCCCAGGCTGCCGGCGACGGCCGGGCCGGTGTTGATGCCGATGCGCATCCTGACGAGCGACCGATGCTGCTCGGACCAGAGCGTGTTGAGGCGTTCCATTTCCTGTTCCATGGCCAGGGCGCACTCCACCGCGTTCCGCGCATCTTGGCCGATCTCGGCGTCGGTGGATCGCGGGAACGGCACCCCGAAGTCCGCTTTGATCGAGTCGCCGTAATAGTCGTCAATGATCCCACCGTGTTGGATGACCAACTGGGCCATCGTTTCCATGTAGTCGTTCAACCAGTCCAGGAGGGCATGCGGCTCCATTTTTTCGGACACCGGGGTAAAGCCTTCCAAGTCGGTGAACAGCACGGTGACGATCACTTTCTGGGTGCGGAGCCGGCCGCCGTCCAAAAACTGGTCCCGCTGCGCCCAAATCGTCTCGGCGACTTCCTGGGAGACGTGCTTCTTAAACAGGTTCATGAGGAGGGCCCGGTCCCGCTTTTCCTGGTTGGACACATAGGCGGTGATGAGCGAAGAGGAGGTCAGCCACGCCAGCGCTGGAGGGACGAACGGGAGCCACCATTCCCGCAGGAACGCAAGATGCACGAGGAACGCGAGCAGCGTCAGGCCGCCGATGGCGGACAGGGCAAAGCGCCAGGGGGATCGTACGCCCAGCCCGAGCGCGCCGCCCAGAAGCCCCCACAGCGCGATCCACAGCGACTCCTGGTTTTTGTTCGCAGGCGTGAGCAGGGAGCGCCCGTCCAGGCCGGCGCGGAGCAATTGGCCGACGATATGCGCATGGATCATCACCCCGTACATCGCCCGCCGCTCCGCGCCGAGGCCGGAACTGTAGGGGGTATGAAAGAGATCGGGCACGCTCTCCGCCGTGACTCCCATCAGCACGATCTTGTTCCTGATCGACTCGGGATTGATCTGCCCGGCGAGCAGGGCGGTCAGGGAGAACGATGTCAGCGGCGCGCCGGCGCCGCGGAAGTCGAGCATGATCTGATAGCCCCGCGCGTCCATGCCGACATACGCCCCGTCGTGGGCCTCGAGCGGCCGCAAGGCGGTCGGCCCCAACCGGAGATGCTCCGGGTCCGCCGGATCGGACTGCGCGGTGATCCCCGCCGCCTGCAAATACAGGAGCGCCAGCCGGAGAGGCAGGGAATGGACCGTGCGCACGCCGTCGTCCAGGAACAGCAACGCGCGGCGAATGATCCCGTCGCGGTCCGGGAGGAGGTCGTTGAAGCCGACCTGATCGGTGTGCTTCAACGCCGGCGGGGGCGGGATGCTGGCTTGCGCGCCACCCCCGAATTTCATTACCGTGATGATGCGGGCATTGCGGGTCAGGATCGCGTCCAGCGCCTCGCCTCCGGGCGGCACCGGGAAGTCACGGTAGATGTCCAACCCGATAGCGCGTGGCCGGTACTGTATGAGCTTCTCCAGCGCCAGCGCCATCGTGGCGTCCGTCAACGGCCAGCGCTGCTGCCGGCGGATATCGTTCTCGGTGATGCCGATGAGGACGATGCGGGGATCCGGCGCGGAGTCTTCGGGTAGTAATCTGACGAACCAGTCGTATGCCGACAGTTCCATGGATTCAAGGTGGCCGGCGCCGCGGAGCGCGAAAACCGCCAGCACGACCGCCGCGCTGACGACGATGACGGCCACCAGCGGAGAGCGCAAGCTTTTGAGGATCGTGTCCACGGCCTGTGCGCTCATGTTACAGCCAATTATTCAATAACAGAAATGGAGCCCAGTATGCCGGATGCTGATAGACCGGATGCTCCAGCAGTTTCAACTGGGCCCGCTGAAGCGCGACGGCCTTGGATATGGATGAGTCCTGGAGCTGCCGGTAAAACTCGGCGACCAGTTCCGACGCCGCTTGATCATTGATGAACCACAGAGTGGCGAGGGCGCTCCTGGCGCCTGCCTTGATCGCGATGCCGGCGAGCCCCAACGCCGCGCGATCGTCACCGGCGGCGGTCTCACAGGCGCTTAACGTCAACAACTCCAGGGGCTTGTCCCGGAACTTGAAAAGCCCCACGTATTGATCGAGGCGATCCATCGTCAATTTGTCGTCAAAGGTAAGGATGAAGGTGTTCGCGACGTCGCTGTCGAAATTGCCGTGCGAGGCGATATGCACGATGGAGAACTGTCCTTCCTTTAACTCCTTTTCCAGCTTCGTGACGATGAAATCCTTGTCGAGCAGCAAGTCGCCTCCGTAGAGTTTCCGAATGGCCTGGAGCTCGCTGGAGACATTCGGCAGGGCCGGGAATCCCTGCACCGATTCCGTCAGGCCTCCCGACAGCAGCCTGATATTCTCCCGCTTCAGCGGACGGGGGTCGGTCAGGTTGAGCCCCGGCGTGGTCGCCACCGCGTACTTGGCGATCAGAAACTCCTTGCCGTCATGCAGCGCGGCCATGGGGATCGTCCGAAGGGGCCCGTCCGGCACAAAGACCAGGGTGTTGACGGCGGCGGCGGCCAGATCAGGATCGAGAGGGCGGATCAGCCAGTCGTATAACCGCTGGGCATGAACGAGGTAATCCCGGCTCGTCCGTTTCTCGAGATTGTGGCGAAAGTCCCGCACCTCTTGCGTCAGAGCCGTGGCGCCGACCGGCACGGCAAATCGCTTCAACCCGGACGGGAAACTCACCAGCAATTCCGTGCGGTCGGGAAGGAGAATGGGATACACGACGACGGCCGTCTGGGAGACGATATCCAGGCTCTTGACGTGGGAGCGCATGGCCTCCACGCAATCGTCCTTGAAGTAGTCTTGCAGCTCGGCGGCCTTGAGCGATTCGACCGTTTCGCGCGCTTCGATGAGATACGGCTCATATTCTTTCCGTTCCTGGGTCACCGCGGCGCGCTGCAGGAGGAGATCGGCCAACTCGAAGAAGAGCGGCCCCACGGATTCGCGGAACGCCGATTGGACCCGGCTGTAGTCGAAGGACATTTCCTGGCGGAGCGGCTGAAGAGTGTACACGGCCCGCCGGAACGCCGCGATCGCGTCATCGAGTTTTCCCTGCGTCCTCAGCAGGCGGCCCGTTTGCCATTGCCACCGGTACAGCGCTTCGGGCGCGTTCACCTGCTGCGCGGCGAAGATCGCCTTGCGCGTCAGGGACAGGGCCTCCTGCGACCGGCGTTCGCCTTCATACTGGCGGCCCAGGTACCCCCAGGCATACGAGACCGCGCGGGGGTCCCCGATCGCTTCGGCGATGGCGGCCGCTTCCGTGAACAGCCGGTTGGCTCGGAGCAGCAGGGTATCATTGGAGTTGGTCAGATGGGGGCGGAGGTCTTCGTAGATCGAGCCGATGTTGATGAGCCCGTAGGCCTTGTCGTGCGAAGAGGCCAGTCCCTGGGTCTGTTCCAGGGCCTGCTCCAGCCGGGCGTGGGCGTCCTT
Source organism: uncultured Nitrospirales bacterium (assembly GCA_964384595.1). Classification (GTDB taxonomy): domain Bacteria; phylum Nitrospirota; class Nitrospiria; order Nitrospirales; family NS-4; genus SCTG01. The sequence continues at coordinate 30,249 of CAYLLY010000008.1, read as the reverse complement.
GTACCGCTCGTTCTGCAGGAGGGCCGTGGCGGCGTTGCTGAGCGCGCGCGCTGCCAGCAACCTGTTCCCGGCCTTTTGGGCCAGCGCCGCGCTTTCCGTGTAGGCGCCGACGGCTTCTTCGTGCTTTTTCTGTGCGGTCAACAGGTTCCCCATGTTGTTGAGAATCCCTGCCGTCAGGTCCGGATTCTCCTGCGCCCGCGCCATGGTCAGCGCTTCCGTCAACGATTGATGCGCTTGCTCCGTCCGCCCCGTGAAGAGGAGCGCATTGCCGAGGTTCCCCAGAACCAACGCGGTCTGCGCCCGGTCCCCGGATTCCTTGGCGCGGGCCAGGGCCAGTTCGAGGCTTTGCTGAGCCTTTTTGTAGTGGCCGAGCGATGCGTAGGCTTCAGACAGGTGGGTGAGCGCCTCGCTTTCCTCCCTGGGTTTTCGTTCCTGCTCGTAGAGCCGGGCGGCCTCCAGCCATTTGAGCGTCGCCTGCTCGAAGGCCCCTTGCCGGTACGCCTTCGCGCCGTCTTCCATGTAGGCTCCTGCCTGGGACACTTCGGCAGTCGCAGGAGCGGCAAAGGCTGCGGCCAGGTCGAGAGACAGGAGCGCGAGCGCCACCAGGCACAGGGCGACGAACGCGTTCGAATGAAGAGGCAGGCAGGGCGCGTGTTTCATGTCGTTGCCCTCCGCTAGAGCACCTCGATGACGAGCTGCAGGTGAAAGCCGAAATCCTGAATGTCCTTCCCCCGCTCCGGGACGGGCACGCGGTTCAACCGCTTTCCCCAGTAGGACTCGAACCGGCTTCCGCCGGCGATGATCCAGATCAGTCCGAGCCCGGCGCTGGTGATGGTATCGCCGTGGTCGTTTTCACCGTCCACGTAGTTCGGTTTTCTCGTCCAGCTCCGCCCGAAGTCCACGAACGGCGCCACCTGGATGATATCCTGCCCGGCGGCCGAACGAACGGCCGGAATGCGGAACTCAAGGGAGGCGAGCAGCCCATCGTCCCGGACGAAGGTGTTCTCGCGGTAGCCCCGCACGGTGTAGCGTCCCCCCACCGAAATTTGCTCCAAGGGGAACAGACGATCATTCGCCAATTGGCAGTCCACGCGGCCGATGATCTGGATCCCCCAGGGGTCCAACCGGCGCGCGTATTGCAATTGGCCCAGCCAGGCGAAGAACTGCCCGTCTGGAATTCTCCTCTCGACGGCGTTCCCGCCGGCGACGGTGAGCACCCGGTCGCTGTTGACGACCGCGCCGAACAGGTCAAAGCCCGCTGAAAATCGGGAGTTCGCCGCAATGACCTGGTTCGGCGTCCGATGCACCCATTCCTGGGAGAACCGGAAAGCCGAGATGACCGATTCGCCGCCGCGGCTGCCGACCGCGAATAATTCGCCGTCGAAATCGGGCACCGAAATCCGATTAGCCAGATGCTCGCCCGTGAGCGCCAACGCGAATTCCTGGTTCAAGGATCGGTAGACCGGATGGCGGATCGTGACGCCATAGATTTCCGATTCGCTTTTGATGCCCAGGTCGATGAATGACGGATCAATGACCAGAAAGACGTTCTTCCGGTACTGCAAGATGAGGGTCGTGTCATGGGCGTTGAGAGGCAGGGAGTAACGGGTCTCGATCTGCGGGTCCACCCCCTCGGACCTGCCGTACCGGAAGCTCAGCGAGTCGCCGTTTCCTGTCAGATTTTGATGGGCGACGGTGAACAGCCCGCGTTCCGCACCCACCGTCGGGGACTGGTAGTTGTTGAACTCCAGCCAGGCCTTATAGGGACTGGCTTCGGCCATGCGCACTTTCAGCACGCTCTCGCCTGGGTTCACGCCCGGTTTGAGCTCCGCGTTGACGCGTTGAATGCGGTCGTCTTGCTGCAGCAGTTGCAGCCGCTCCTGCAAGGGATTGACGTTCAGGGGCGGTCCGGCTCCGAGCGCCAGGCGATCCTGGATATAGCCCGAGCGGAACCATTCGTTGCCTTCCACCTCGATGCCGGTCAGCCGGCCTTCGATGATCTGGAACGTGATCACGCCGCCCGCCACGGTCTGGTCGGGAATGATCGCGCCGGACGTGGCGTACCCTTTGTTGACGTAGGCCAGGGTCAGCGCCAGCCGGAGCGCCTCCAGGTCCTCGGACGTCACTTCCCGGTTCAGATAGGGGCCGACGATCTTTGTTACTTCCTCCTGGGTCAGGACCGTGCTGCCGGTCACGAGGACCTGGCGGACAACCACGCGAAGGTCAGGAAACTGCTTCCCGCGGTCCTCTTCCGGCGGCAGCGGCACGGGAGGCAAAACCGTGGCAGGCGGGCGGGAAGGCGGCACCTCTTTCGGCAGCGCGGGTCGTTCCGGCGGCAACGGGGGAGGAATCACAGGGGCCACCTGCCCCCACGCTGGAGAACTCGCCAGAATCATCATGACGCATAGAATGGTGACCCCATAGGTCACTGGGCGCACCCTCCCTCCCCGGCAGGCGTTGCTTGATTGAATGCGAGGAGCCGGCTCTGCAGGCCAACCCCTTCGAACCGCGCAGACGCGTATGAGTTCGCTCCTGTGTTCAGCATGAGCGGGCTCGGCTGCAGGCCGCCGGGGGCGGGGGGCAGGCCGTCGCGCCCCGCCAGCACGAAGCTGCTGGACTTGCCGCTCATGCGCGCCGCGCAGCGGGCCGAGAGCAGCGTGGCCGCCTGCATGAATTCCTGCGACAGGGGCGCCAGGGTCCCGCTGAGGTTCGTCACCGGCGAGTTGATGCTGATCGTACCGGAGACGCCCAGCGACCCGGAGGCATCGATGATGCTGTCGAAGGAGATGAAAATACCATTGGTGGCCACCAGTGTGATGTTGCCGCCGTTGATGCCGGCGCTGGCGATAATCCGGCTTGAGTCCACGACAATGAATTGCGGGTCGATCAAGATGTTGCCGCCGTTCCCTGCCGCATGCGTGGTGATCTCGCTGTTGACCAGATGCACGAGACGCCCCGCCACGTGCAGCGTGATGTCGCCGCCGTTGGCCTGAGTCGCTTCCGTGGTGACAAAGCTGTCGCGTGCCACGAAGGAATCGCTGGCCGTGATGGTGATGCTGCCGGCATTGCCGTCGGTCGTGCTCTTGGCCGAGATCGTCGCGCCATCATTGAGCAGAATATTTCCTGCCTGCACGTGAATGTCGCCGCCGGGCCCGATGCCGTCTGTTATGGGGGTTGTAGTTTGCGTGGAAGAAAAAACAGGGAAGAATGTGAACGTGGTGGTGACAAGAGTGCCAGGCTCACTGTTGGTGTACAGGCCACTATCCTGGCCTGAAATAGAGACTGAGCCCGCTTGGATACTGATATCGCCGCCGCGTCCGGTCGGACCTGGGATTGTGCCGAATTGCCCCCCGGGGAATATGAATATATTGCCGGTACCACCTTGGGTACTCGTATCAATTCTGGCGCCATCTGAAAGCGCCAACGATCCGGTCACCACAGAAACAGTGCCCGCGTTCCCGCTGCCCGAAGTGCTGCTGAAGAGACCGCTTGGAACGAAAAACGGTGTGGTTGAGGATATCGCGCCTCCTGACACGAACCGGACGTCGTTTGCAAATACTCCGCCGGAGATCGAAATTCCATCCGTGGCCATGATGCTCACTTCTCCGCCCTGTCCAGAAGGAGGAGGAAAGCTAAACGCTTGCCTAGTGCTGCTGTCTATCCGCGCGCCATCACGGACGTCCAAAGTTCCAGTTGACACGGAGATCTTCCCAGCATCCCCCGTGCTTGTAGTGGTGCTGAAAATGCCGCTGGGGGAAAACTGGATGGATGTGGTGGGACCGGCGAAAGCACCGCCTGCGATGGAAACCGAATCTGAGACTGCAAGGGCGATATCGCCCCCTTTCCCAAAGGAGTTGGTGCTGCTGTCGATTTTGCCGCCGCCGGCGATGTCCAAGGTGCGTGCTGTAATGGACACGGTGCCGGCATCGCCTCTGCCACCAGTGCCTGCGCTAATGCTCCCACCATTCATGGTGATGAAGTCTGAAACCGTGAGGGTGACATTTCCTCCTTTTCCAATGTCATCACCGGTGTTACTGGCGATGCTCCCACTTAACGTTAGCCGATCCGCTTGTAGCACCACGTCTCCGGCATTTCCCTTGCCTGGGGTAGAAGCGGATACGCTACCCTGGATCGTCATAGTCGGCGCCGATAGCGTCACTTGCCCAGCAGTTCCATTAGATAAGAACAAGTTGGTGCCTACTGAACTACTGGAGATACTACCGGATACCGATAGGGAGTCAGTGGCCGCTATCGTAATATTGCCCCCCTGACCGAAGCCAGAGGTATCGCTGGAAATGCCAAACGATGCAGGCCCAAGGCTTCCTACGGTCACCCGTTCTCCGTATATCTCTATGTCGCCTCCATTCCCCGCACCGCTGGTGTTGGCTGTAATAGAGCCGTTTTTAAATATCAAGTCGGGTGCCGCGATGAACACGCGGCCCGCATTCCCGTCGCTGGTGCCGCCACCGGCTCCACTCTCGATGGTCCCACCAAGGATAGAGATAGCATCCGTGGCAGTAATTGCGATGTCGCCTCCTCGACCAGAACCATTATCCGTGCTACTACTGATCTCAAATAAAAATCCACTTCCTACAACGTCATCCCCGAGTGTCACCCACTGGCCATGTATGTCGATGTCTCCTGCATTCCCGGCCCCACCATTGCTGCTAGTGGATATGCTGCCGCTTTTCAACGTCAGAGTCGGTGCCAATAAGGTCACGTTTCCGGCATTCCCGTTGCCGAAAGTGAAGCTTGAGATCGAGCCGCCAGAGATGGAGATGGAATCCATAGCATTAATTGATACATCACCACCATGTCCGGTGCCGGTGAAGTTGGAACCTAGGCCGCTATTGGATTCAGTTCTGATCCCGCTCAAACCCGGCAGATCACCCGTCATCTCAAAGGTGCGAGCCGATATTGATACGCGGCCAGCGTCTCCATCGCCGAAACTGATACTGGAGATGATGCTGTTCGACATGGCGATGGTGTTAGTTGCAGCTATCGTGATATCACCACCGGGCCCGAAACGGTTAAATAACTCTGTATCGCTGCCGCTGTCGATTGTCGTCCTTCGCATTTGCAGTTCATCTGCCCTGATGTCAATGGTTGCGCCCCTTGCCGAATTGAATGCTGCTGTGCTGATAAGGGCGTCAGCCATCTGCAAGTTGCCCGCCGCAATCCGTATCCCTGAGCTTCCGTCGCCAAGCGCGGTGATGCGACTGTTCTGCGAAATCTCCATCCGACCGAAGCTCGCAATAGAATCCACATTGAGGTCTGTCACTCCAGCCGAAGTGGTCAAATAGACTTCGCCTGAGGAAGCAATACTTGCCAAATTAATCCTGCCTCTGGGAGCCTTGAGCACACCGCCTTCTATTGAGATATCGCCACCCACCACAGATATGGTTTGTTGTTCGGGTACTTGCATGCTGTTATTAAACCAAACCCCATCTCCCTGGATGGTAATCGGGCCAGGATTTGGATTAAGGAATCCGAATGCGGAGGGTGCCGCTTCCGTCACTCCCGTTAGCGGATTCCCCAGAGAGAGATTCGCGAAAAATTGCGTGCCATCCGCCATTCGCAGGTAATCCGCGGTACTCACATGGAGCGATCCGCCGACATCCAGCCGCGCATTGCGCCCAAACAGCACACCGTTGGGATTGAGGAAGTACAGATTCGCCCCCGGTATTGTCGTGCGGAGTACGCCATCAATGAACGACGGCTGTCCCCCTGTGACCCGGGCGAGAATGTTGGTAATCAGGCTGGGCCCGGTGAAGGTGGCGTTCTCTCCAGCCAGTAGATTGAACAGGCCGAAGCTATGAAACAAGTTGCTCCCGCGGGTCTGGCCCAAATCAGCGCTAATGATGTAATCCGGCCCCGAGAGCGTGAGGGCCGGCCCCAGGCTCCCGTCCAGCGTGATGCCACGTGGGTCCTGGCTAATGAAGCCGCCACCTGTGACTGACACTTGCCCGACATCCAGGATGACAACTCCAGCTTGGCCGGCAGTCGATGTTGCCCTGGTCACGATGTGGGATTGATCGACTTGTAGGATGTCGGCTGTCACATGGATGTCCCCTCCACGCCCTGCGGCGGCCGTGGATGTTTCTACAAATGCGCCATCGGCGAGTTGAACTTGAGGTGCCCGGAGTTCGATATTCCCACCATGCCCGCTAATGATCCCGAAGACGCCGGACGATGTGGTGCTGGTGCCGCTATGGAGACCGAAGCTTTGGCCCGAGATGGCAATCAGCCCAGTCGCGGTCAGAGAGATTGTCCCTCCGCTACCGGAGCTATCTGTCAGTGTCGAGATTTGGCCGCCATCGGTGAGTGTAATGGTCGGAGCAGAAAGGGTTATATGACCACCGCTCGCGAAACTGGTACTTGTGCTCAATCTGCTCGGCCGGGATGAGAACCCGTCAGCACTGAATCCAGAGATGGTGATTGTGTCCGTCGCAGTGACCGTTATCGATCCTCCTGGACCTGAGATCGCACTGGTAGAAACCTGGGCTCCCTCGGTGAGGGTCAATCGCCCGACGTTCAGTAGGATGTCTCCCCCGTTGCCCGTCGAAAAAGCCGACGATGTGATGATTCCATTGCTTCCCATGAGCAAGTTCGGGATCGAGATGCTTATTCGACCGGCATTGCCGATGGAGTTCATTTCGGAAGCAATACGCCCGCCGACGAAGGGAACTCCGCCACAGAAGGGAACTCCGCCGCAAGCTCCCACGCCACCGAGGGAGGCTCTTTCTGAGGCCGCGATCGTGATATCGCCCCCGCCGGATATGATCCTGCCACCGTCAACCAAGTCCAGAACACGCGTTGATATAGAAATTGCGCCAGCACCCGTACCGGCAGTCAAACTTTGAAGCAAACCACCGGAGATGAGAACCGAATCGGTCGCCGAGAGCGTGACGTCGCCTCCGTGTCCGCCACCCGGGCTGGTAATAATCCCGGCGCCATGCATTTCCAGGGCTCGGGCTGCGACCGACACCGAACCGGCATTACCGCTCCCAGTAGAGGAGGTGGTGATCCGCTCCCCGAAACCGACTCCGGACATGAGGAACGAGTCTGTGGCAGTGATCGTCACATCGCCCCCATGCCCGCTTCCGCTGGTAGTGGTAGTGATCGTGCCGCTTGTGGCCAAGGTTCTAGCAGAGACGGAAAGTGCACCGGCATCCCCGCTCCCGGAAGTGTCGCTACTGATACTGCCGCCGAGGGAGGCTGAGCCTGCAGCCGCGATCGTCACGTCACCGCCGCGTCCAGCCCCGCTGGCACTGCTGAAAATCTGAGCTCCATTGGAAAGAGTGACATCCACAGTGGCCTGCACGTCCACAGCGACAGGATTGCCGTTGGTGCCCCCTTGTGTATTGGCAGTCATGTACGAGTTGTCCAACATGAACTGCCCGCCCCTGATCACAACGCTTCCTCCTGGATCGCCGCTGACGGCAATGGCTGCGCCCTGCGTGAGTTGAATCTGGCCGGTGCCGACGGCAGGCTGCGAATTGGCGACAAGGATTTCGCCTGGCTGCCCCTTGACACTTGCCAGATTCACTTGACCGCTGGGGGCCGTGAGCGAGCCGCCGGTCATGGTGATGTCACCGCCGACCACTGACAGCGTTTTGCCCGTTGGGACTTGCAGGAAGCTCCCTTGGATGGTGATGGAGGCCGGGGCACTGCTCGCAAACCCGAAGGCCTTCGGGGTCAGAAACCCGAAATCCAGCGGGGACACCGAGAGCAGGACGCTACCCGGCACACCGTCCTTCGCGGGGTCGGCATAGAAGTTCCCGGAGTTGACCCCATCGAACATGCGCAGGTAGTCCGCCGTGCTCACGTGAAACGAGCCGGAGAGGTCCAGCCGTGCGTTCGCGCCAAACAGCACGCCGGCGGGGTTGAGCAGGAAGAGATTTGCGCCTGAGATGGTTGAGCGCAGTGTGCCGTCAATCATGGATTGCTGCCCGCCGGTGACGCGGCTCAGGATGTTGGCGATGCTGCTGGGGCCGTTGAAGCTCGCGATGTCGCCGGTGCCGACGGAGAAGAGCCCGAAGCTGTGGAACTGATTGCTGCCTTTGATCGTCCCGCCGTTGATGTTGTAGACATTGCTGGACTGGCTGATCGTGGTGCCCAAGGTCCCGTCGGATGTAATCGCCGTCGAGACGGCATGGCTGGCGGGGAGGGGGCCGCTCAGGAGCAGGCACAGACTGAACAGTGGGAGACAGAGTCTCAGGAGAAGAGAACCAAGAGGATGCTCTGAGGGGCGAGAGGCCATAGATGTCCTACATTGCGTCTTACATTCCTTTACATAGCTCCTTAGTCAGCATTCATACCAACATTAACGAAGCACATCCTGTACCGTTATGTTGGAAGACTCGTCCTGCCGGCTACGGCACAGTATTTTAGAGACTTATGAAGTTTTGTAAACAAATTGTTACGTAGTTTTTATGAAAGATTTACCACCGCGATATATCTCAATGGATACATGCCTGTATCTTGCTTTGATAGTCTAGGCAGAATGCGGTGATAGGACCGGCCGTTGCGCCAGCGACTCAGGCATCGGTGCCTTTGGCCATGGTGCCCTCCTTAAGAGACGCCGCCTTATCAGCACGTCCAGGGCAGGATCAGCGAAAAGACGTTGCGGTGCCGTTATCATTCCCCAAGCAACGGAATGCCTTCTTCGCAAGCCGTCCGCACGACGCCGAATTCCTCACGCTTCCGGGCGTATTCTTGCGGCGTATAGCAGAAGAGGTCCACTCCGAAGTTGAGCCCCAGGTTCTCGATCACGCGGCCCGGGCGATCCAGCCAGCGGATGTTTTGGAACACATCGGAGACGATCACGAGGTCCAGGTCGCTGTGGGCGAGCCCTTCTCCTCTGACCCGTGACCCGAACGCCCAGACCGCCGTCGGACGGAACGCTACCACGAGCTTCGGGAGAAATTCAGCGCGGAATTTTTCTAGTCTTTCGTCTGTTCCCGTAACCATTTCAGAATCGCCTCGCCGGCGGCTGTCTTGGCCTCCGCCGTCTCTCGGTCGTAAATCTCATACGGCACGCCGTTGGCCGCGTCGGGATAGCGCGCGGTCGTATAATCGGCCGTCAGGCTCACCAGATGCTTGCGGAGGGCGGCGGGCACCCCAAGAGCATCACCCAGTTCAGTCAGCGAATGAGTATGCGGTGAGGCTTCCTTCTTCGCGATCATCCAGTACGCCTTCAGGTACTTCTCAACCGCTTGCTCGGCCAGGAATGCGGCTACCTCATATGCCTCGATGCCGATGTTCTTTCGGGCATTCTCCAGGTCCCGCTCAGCTTGTTTGATTAAACGCTTTGCTTCGATCCGCATGGATGGTCACGCTCGCCGGCAAACGGTTGCAGTGTAGCAAAAGTGCCGTGTAATGGCAAAATGAAGCGCAGAGATGCCGTACTGCCCTCAGTACGTCCAGGTCAGGATCAGCGAGAAGACGTTGCGGTGGAAGTCGAAGACGGCGAGATTCGAGTTGCTGAAGGTGCCCTGGTATTCCACCGACAGCGTCAGGTTGTTGGGAAGCGGTTTTTCCACCCGGAACGCGTGAAGCTGCTCGGTGTCGTGCCGCGTCATCGTGTTCGGTGAGGTGGTGGGAAGGCTCGTCTGCAGGTCGGGGTAGAACCGGAAATGCACCTCGTAGTCATAGCGTAGGCGGGTCTCTCCCCACGGAAGGGTGTACTGGCCTCCCGCGACGGCCCGGTGGCCGCGGTAGGAGAAGTTTCGCCCCTCGGCGTCTTCGTAGTCGAATTGATAACCGAGACGGAGCAGGTGCCGGTCGCCCTCGAAGCGGAAGACATGGGTCGGGCCGACCATCCAGTTCCTGGCGCCGCGGTTGTCCGGCGGGTTGGCCGTGACGTCCTGCAGGAAATTTTTGAACTGCGCGCGACCGACAACCGTGGTCAGATTGCCGGGATTCTCCACGAGCGTGCCAAACAGGGTCGCGGTGTGGCGATCCAGAAAGGCGTGGTTGTTGAGGGTGAGGTAATCGTAGCCGTACTGGACTCCGATCTGGTACGGCAACGAGGCCACTATGCCGCGATAGAACCCGCCGAGCGAAGCCAGATGGTCCTGGATGTTGAACTCCGAGAGATTGCGGTCGTTATTCAGCACCTGGAAGAACGAATAGGTCGCCGTGGCTTCCCAAGGGCCGCTCCGCAGCCAGGAATAGTCCACGCGGAGCGACGCGATTTCGCCGAGCGTCTTGTTCTTGCGGGTCCGAATAGACTCGGCGAGGGGATCGTTGCCGGGCGTGGGGTTGACCGACACATTGTCGTCGTAGAAGGCCCCGAGGCGGATCTCGGCCCGCAATCGCCGCTCGCGCTCCCGCGCCTTGACGATGGTGTCCCGGATGCGTTCCGCCGGGCCCGTCAGCGGCGAGACCGGCTGAAGCCTGAGAGCCTCATCGACTTCGGCCACGGCCCTCTCAGGTAAGCCCAGTATTCCCAGCGTCAGCCCCGCATAAAACTTGCTCAGTTGCCGGATGGTGGGATCCGACGAGGCGCCGGTGGTGAAGGCCTGCAGGGCCCCCTGGTAGTCCTTTTTCCGATAGCGCATGAACCCGACGTAGTAGCCCAGGCCTTCCAGCTTGGGCTGAGCGGCGAAGACCTCAGAGAGAAGCGGCTCCGCCTTGTCGTATTGCTCCAGCGTGAAGTAGGCGACGCCCAACTGGAAGCGGATCAGGAGATCCTGCGGCGCCTTCGCGCGGGCTTTCTCCAGGCTCTCGACGGCGAGCGCCGGCTGGAGCCGGGCCAGTTGGACGAGACCCAGGTAGTACTGGGCCTCAACGCTCTCGGGGTCCCGCTGTAATGCCTCGGTGAAAAGGCTGAGCGCCTCCACATAGCGCTTGTCGTCGTACGCCAGGATGCCCTGCGAGATGAGGACGGCGGCCTCGGATTGCTGGGCCGGCGCGGGCGTTACCCACAGGGCGAGGAGCAACAGGGCTCCTGCGGTCAGGCCCATGGCGCAAGAGCGGAGCGGGCGGCGGAAAGCTCGAAGGGGGATCAGAGGGACATAGCGCATCGGATCGTGTCACAGGGAAAATACTGGTTTGTAGGACAGTAGTCAACTTGAATTTCCCTAGGCGGAGTCGCATACTGCTCCCTACGATGACCGGGAGTTGCGAGGTCGGGTACGCTTAACATCGGGCCTTTAGGACAGCAACTGCTCCGCGGCGCTCTCGTCGGTCTTCTCGTGGCGTCCGCTGCGCTCTTCGGGGCGCTTGAGGGAGTGGAGCGATGGGGTTTGAATCAGCTCTTCAAGCTGCGCGGCCCGACCGCTCCACAGACCCCCATCGTCATCGTGTCCATCGACGAGGACTCGTTCGACGAACTGGACCTCCAATGGCCCTGGCCCCGCGCCCTGCACGCCCGCCTGGTGGACATCATCAGCCGGGGGAGGCCCGCCGCGGTCGGTGTCGATCTGGTCTTTTCGGAGCCGTCGGCGCGTGGCTCCGAGGACGACCGAGCTTTAGGAGCGGCCATCGAGCGGGCCGGCAACGTAGTCCTGGGCGCCGCCATCACCGAAGTCAAGACTTCGCTCTACAGCAAGGAGGACCTGAACCCGCCGATCGACGACCTGCTCGATCAGGCCGCGGCCTTCGGCTTCGTCAACTATCGCCAGGACGAGGACGCGTACATCCGAACGGCCGCGCTGACCCGCGTCTTTCAGGATGAAGCCGTGCCCGGCTTTGATTTTCATCTCCACCGGCTGGGCGTCCAGGCCGGCATTCCGTCGGCCCCTCTGCCTGAGGAGTCTTCTGTCCTTATCAACTATCGGGGCGGGCCCAAAACCTTTCCCACGTTTCCGTATTACCAGGTGGTGAACGGGGAGATCGGCCCGGAAGCCTTTGCCGGCAAGATCGTCCTGCTCGGCGCGACGAGCCCCGTTCTGCACGACGTCTTTCCGACGCCGTTCGCCACGCATGGGGAGATGCCCGGCGTCGAGATTCACGCCAACGTCCTGGAGACGCTCTTCCAGGGAATTCCCTTGAAGCGGGCCCCCCTTGGCCTCAACCTGGCGCTGATTGTCGTCGCGGGGCTGCTGGCGGTGTGGCTTACGAACCGTATCCGCCCCCTTCCTGCGTTTGGTCTGATTGCGGGAGTGGCCCTGGGGTATGGCGCCGTCTGTTTCGCCGGCTTCGTGAAGAGCCGGCTCGTGCTGGATGTGGCCGCAGTGCCGCTCGCCCTCGTCCTGGGCTACGGGTCCACCGTGGTGGAGAACTACATCCAGGAACAGCGCCGGCGCGCCCTCCTCATGAACCTGTTTTCGCGGCACGTCTCCAAGGAGGTGGCGGAGGCCATTTGGCAGCAGCGCGATCAATTCCTGGACGGCGGACGCCTCCGTTCGCAAAAGATGGTCGTGACCGTGCTGTTTACCGACTTGAAAGGATTCACGCCCGTCTCCGAGAAACTGGACCCGCAGGCCCTGCTGGATTGGCTCAATGTCTACATGGAAGCCATGGCTTCCAAGGTCAGCGAGTATAGCGGCGTCATCGACGACTACGCTGGCGATGCCATCAAGGCGGATTTCGGTGTCCCCTTTCCTCACACCACCGAGGCCGAGATCAGCCGGGATGCGGTGAATGCCGTGGAGTGCGCCTTGGCGATGGAACGAGAGATGGGCCGGCTCAACAAGCTCTGGAGCGAGCAAGGACTCCCGACCATCGGAACCAGGATCGGGGTTTTCACCGGCCCTGTCGTGGCCGGCAGCCTGGGAAGCAAGCAGCGGTTGAAGTACACGACCATCGGAGATTCGGTGAACACCGCCGCCAGGCTGGAGAGTTTCGAGAAGGATCTTGTCGACCCGTATTTTGCCAAGAGCCCGTGCCGGATCCTGATCGGCGAGTCCACGCTCCGACAGATAGGCGACCGCTACGTCGCAAAACGCATCGGCGAAGTGAGCGTCAAGGGCAAGGACCAGAAAGTCATCGTCTACCGCGTGTTGGGCCGGAAAGACGCCGCCGAGCCCTTGGCGAGCTTGCGTGCCTCGCCCCGCGTCAGAGTTGACGCGCTCGTCCGCATTTCTGATGAGGGGATCACGATCGAAGCGCCCGTCTATGACCTGAGCGCCGGCGGACTCGCGGCGTACAACCTTTCGCTTCAATTCGACAAAGGTGACGTCGTCAAACTGGCCCTTGTCCTGCCGGCGGATGCTCAGCCGATCGTCGTCAATGCGAAGGTCGCGCGCAGCGCGGAGGACAAGGCCGGGTTCATGTTCCTCGATCTCAAGCCCGACGATCGGGTGCGGATCGAGGAATTTCTGGCCAGGCAGGTTCCCTCGCAGACCGAGACGGTGGCGGGCAGCGGCTGATGCAAGGTCGAGTCGTTTTCGTCAGCCGCCGACGGAAACGACCGCTTCCTGAATGAATTGTCTCAACCTGGTCCTATTCGTCGCCCGGTCGATGAGCGCACGTCCTTCCATGATCACTCGCTGACTCATTCTTTCATCAAAGGGAAGGTGTTGCCCCTTCCATGCCAGCATCACATGCGGAAGATTCAATCCCTGACGCAGGCCAAGGGCATAAAGGACATGCGGAGAGGGCTCGGCCTCCGGCGTCACGCCACCGAGGTCCACGACGACCACCGGATCGGAAGCCAGGTGAGCCTGGAGCTCATCGGTGATGACGTGAGGGGAGCCTTCCCAGGAAAGACGCACAGGGACATACCCCGTTAGTTCGACAGCGGGTTTGAGGACCACCTTATACCAGTTGTTGAACCAGCACATTTCGTCCGGATTTTGACTGTGTGACATCACCACCAGGCAGTGCTTTTCATGTCCCAGTTGCATACGGCTCTAAAATCCGAGCTCGATCTTGTTGCTCGCGCCGGTAACGACCAGAACCGCCTGAGCCCCTCTCTTGTTTGCCTTCCTCAGCAGCCCGACGTGCAGAGGCGGACCTTGCTCGCGCTGTCGGCGATCTTCAGCACGACGCCGCCGGGGGTGACCCCTCCGAGGCCCGTGAACGGGGTAAAGGTTCCGGCTAATGTTATCTGGGATGTCGACGCGCCGGTCCCCAAGGCCACGCCGAAACCGCTGAGACTTCCCGGACCGGGGACTACGCTGAATCCGGACAGGCTGGTCGGAAGATTGATCGCGTTCCCGCCGGCCCCGAATGAGCCGAACGAGCCGTTCGTGAGCGTGAAGACCGAGCCGCCGGACAGGGCGACCAGCGCGCCGTTCGTGATAGTCAGCGTGCTGCTGTTGGTCAGCGACACCAGGTTGCCGGTGACGTTCAGGTAGCTCCCGCCCGCGACGTTGAACAGCGAGCCGGTGACGTTCAGGGTGCTGGCGTCCAGCTTGATCAGCGCATCCGACGGGACATTGCCGATCAGCTTGGCCTGATTGGCCAGGTTGATCAAATCGTTGTTCGAGGTCATCGTGCTGCTCGCCAGCATGTTGATCAGCGGCGCGGTGGCCTCCAGCAGCGCCGTGTCGAGCCGGACTGCCTGATGCGTTGTGACTGTGCCGCCGGACGCCTCAATCAGGTTTGCCGCGATGGGGCATGGAGGGCAGCCGCTCGGCCCGCGAAGCGGCTGGTCGGTTCCCAGAGTCAGGGTCACGTCCTCCGGCCCCGTGCCGGACGGGGGAAAATCAATGGTCTCCGACGCCGTCATGGAGCCGCGCCCGCGAAGGTCGAGGATCGGCGCGCCGCCGGTGTCCAGAGTGCCGCTCACGTTCACGACGTCTGCGTTGGCAATGACCGCGCCGCCGTTGAGAATATGGAGCAAGGTGTGATCGAGGTTCAGGCTGGCAGTGGACGGAATGCTGACCAGATTGCCGGTGGTCGTCAGCGTGCCGCCCGCGACCTGGAACAGGGGCGAGGTGACGCCGCCAATGACAGAGGTGTTGTTGGGTCCAGAATTGGCGACATACGCCTGGCTGCCGTCCGGTGTGATGCCTACCCCTGAGGCCGTCGCACCGGTGGTAATCGTGGCGACGACGGTATTGGTGGCGGTATCGATGACCGACACAGTCCCGGCGGTCAGATTCGTGACGTAGACCCTCGTCCCGTCCGGGGTGATGGCAATGCCCTGAGGCGCATCGCCCACGGTCACCGTTGCGACTTCTGTATTGGTGGCGGTATTGATGACCTTGACGGAGTCAGCGAAGGAGTTCGACACGTAGGCTCGGCTGCCATCTGGGGATATTGCGAGCTCAAGGGGTTGGCAATGGACCGGACATGAGAGTGTGATCGTTTCCGTTACCGTGTTGTCAGAGGTCCGAATGACCTTGATGAGGTTGAAGGACGGGATCGAGACGTAGGCGCGGTCCCCGTCGGGGGTGATCGCGATGCCAAATGGAGAGTTGCCCAGCGCGATCGTGGCGGTCACCGTGTTGGTGGCTGTGTTGATCACCGAGACGTTATTGGAGTCCTCGTTCGGGACATAGACCCGGCTGCCGTCGGGGGTGACCGCGAGCCTGGTCGGATTAGTCCCGACCGCGACGTTGGTGACAAGGCTGTGCGTGACAGTGTTGATGACAGAGACGGTATTGGGGTTTGTGTTCGCGGCCCTGTTCACCATGTAGAAGCGAGTCCCGTCCGGCGAGAAGGCGCCGACGGTGTTGATGGCGTTGACATTCCCAGTGGATGAACGCTGAAACGCCCGCGGGCCGTCAGGCGTGATCTCCAACTCGGTCGGAAGCGACGCCGCGGCAATGGTATTGGTGATTGCTGGCGTCGGGTCGGTCGGCGCCAGCGAGGCGGAGGAAGCCAGCGCCAGACCCCGGCCGATGGTGGACGTTCCCGCGGTTTGCTGCAGAATGGCGCCTTTCAGATTGAACGTCGTCCCGGAGGCCATGTCGACGACGTCTCCGGAGACTGTAAGTGTCCCGGCGGCCATCTTGAGGAGAGTGGCTCCCGTGGTTGGCGTAGTCACGGTCCCGCCCGTGAAGTTCAACATATCGCCGCTGATCGTCGCGTTCGGCGAGCCGCCGGGCAGATTCAGCAGTGAGGCGCCCAAGGTCAACGTGCCGGTTCCCGACTTCTGCATCAGATCATTGCCGAGGGTCAGCGTGCCGGTCGTCTCGACGAGATCGCTGCTGGAACCGCTGGTCGTCAGATTCGCCGCGTTGCCGACCTTCACGAGCGGCGCCTTGCCGTTCAACGTGAGCGTCCCGGCGACGTTGATTGCATCAGCCTGCGCCGTGACGCTGCCGGTGTTGATGACATCCAGCAATGGGTGGCCAAGGGTCAGCGTGGCTGAAGCGGGGATGCTCACGAGGTTGCCGGTCGTGGTCAGTGTGCCGCCGGTAGCCTGGAACAGCGGCGACGTAACGCCGCCGATGACCGTGACGGTGTCGGAGTTTTGGTTGGCCACGAAAGCCCGTGCACCATCAGGAGTAATGGCTACACCGGCGGGAGATGCTCCTACCGTCACCGTCGCGGCTACTGTGTTCGTCGCTGTATTGATTACCGATACAGTGTTGGCTCCGGATCCGAAGTTAGTCACATAAGCCCGAGTGCCATCCGGGGGAATAGCCACCCCAATCGGCTGCGATCCCACGGATACCGTTGCAAGGACTGTATTCGTCGCCGTGTTGATCACTGTAACAGTCCCTGCGTTTCGATTGGGGACATAGACGCGCGCGCCATCAGGAGTGACGGCTGGGAAGTTCGCGCCGCTTCCTACCGATGCGGTCGCAATGACGGTGTTGCTGGCCGTATCAATGACGGAAAGGGTGCTGCTGAAATCCGGGACGTAGGCACGGCTGCCATCAGGAGTAAACGCCACGCCGTGCGGAAAAGACAGGCCGCTGATGGTGCCCACGACCGTATTCGTCGCCGTGTTGATAATCGAGATATTGTTTGAATCTCGGTTTGTAACATAGACTCGGCTGCCGTTTGGGGTCACGGCCAAGCCGACAGGCAAAGTTCCTACCGGAACCGTTGCGACGACAGTATTCGTCGCCGTGTTGATCACTGACACAGAGTCGGCGCCGACGCCGAAGTTTGCCACGTAGGTTCGGGCTCCGTCAGGAGTGACGGCGACGGCAACGGGATCAGCGCCGACATTAATCGTAGCCGTCACTGCATTGGTCTCGGTGTTGATGACAGAGACGCTTGAGGAACTCCGGTTTGTCACGTAGGCTCTGGTTCCATCGGGAGTGATGGCCACACCAAATGGCGCTGAGCCTAGGCCTGTCACGGTAATGCCGATGAACGGCGTCGGATCAGTCCGGGTCAGACTGGCGCCGGAACTCAGAGTCAAGCCTTTTACCGCCGAGATCGTTCCCCCATTCTGAAGCAGGAGCGGTCCCGCCAGGCTGAGGGACGGCCCGAAGGCTTCGATGAGCCCATTCGTACCGGTCTGATTGACGGCCATGTTCGTAAGTTGGACCTGGGCGTTGGTATTCGTCAGCGTCACGCCGTTCACGAGCGTCAGGAGCGGGCCGGCCACCGTGATGGTCTCCTGCGCGTCTCCCGTATTCGTGGCGATGAGGGCCACACCGTTGACGGTTTGCGATGCAACGTTCTGCCCGCCTAGGCCCACTAACTGCTCGCCTGCACCGGTGAGAGTCAAATTGCTGTCGGTCATCCGGATCTCGGCTTCATCGGAGGCGAGCGCGATGGAAGCGGTATCGGTGCTTCCGC
Organism: uncultured Nitrospirales bacterium; assembly: GCA_964384595.1. Classification (GTDB taxonomy): domain Bacteria; phylum Nitrospirota; class Nitrospiria; order Nitrospirales; family NS-4; genus SCTG01. The sequence continues at coordinate 12,648 of CAYLLY010000008.1, read as the reverse complement.
CCGGCGCGTCGAACATCTCCCGGAGGGTCACTGTCGTGTTGGTCAGCTCCAGAATGCCGCCGGTTCGGACGAAGTGATTGGTCGCGCCATCCGTACTGCTGATGGCATCCGCCGTCAGCGTCCCCCCCGTGATGCGGATAGAAGGGCCAGAGCTGGGCGTCAGTGTACTGCCGCCGGCGAGGGAGATCAGCGGCTGACTGCCCAGGTTCAGGGAAGAATTGGTCAAGTCCAACGCCCTGCCATTAAGGGTGAGGGACGATGCGTTGCTGAGCCTGACGAGTGGCGCGCTAGTGCCGAGCGTGAGTGTGCTGCTCGTCGCCTTCAGCCCGCCGCCGGCGGTCACGGTTCCGCCCGTGATATCCAGCAAGGCTGCGCTACTGGTTCTGGTCAGGGTGCCTCCACTCAGGTTGAACAGATTTCCGCCCACGGTCACCGTCCCGCTCCCGCTCTTCGCCAACAGCAGTCCACTCAGATTAAGTGTGCCGCCGGTCGTGACCTCTACCAAGTCGCTGGTGGCGCCGACGGTGGTGAAGGTCCCGCTTCCACTGACCGCCACCATGGTCCCCGTGGGACTTAAAGTCTCCCCGGTGCCCAACGCGACCAGATCGTCGGTGACGCTTAAGGTCCCGCCGCTCACGCTGAGCGTGCCAGTGAGGCGGTCCACGCCGCTCACATTGATGTTCACCGTGCCGGCGCTGATTGTCGTTGACCCTGCCCCGGCGAGTAGCGCGCCTGTATTCAGGTTGTGCGTGCCGCCAGCAAACTGCACCGTCGCGCCGGCGCTCACGTCCATCCCGCCCGATTGCGTGCCGCCGCTCCCCAGCACCAGGCTGCCGGCGGTCACGTTCACCTGGCCGCTGTTGTTGAAGTTCAGGTTCGTGCCGCTGAACGTGCTCGCATCGAGCGCGCCGGCGCCGGCCTTGATCAGCGTGCCCTGATTGTCAACGGTCGCTACCGCCCCGCTGTCCCAATCCAGGAACATCGAACTCGCCGAATTGAACGTGAGCACCGCCCCGCTCGCGTTGCGCAAGACCGCCCCGTTGTTCATGTTCAGCGTGCCCGTGGCGTTGAACAGGCTCGAGCCGCTGCTGTTGGTATGCACCAGCGTGCGCCCGTCCAGCGTCGTCTCGCCGCTGCCCGTAATCGTCAGCACCCCGCTCACCGTCAGCCCGCCGCTGCCCGCAATGGTGCCGCCCGACCAGGTGAACGGACCGTTCACCGTCACATTGCCTGTGCCGGTGAGCGTGCCGCCCGTCAACGTGTAGCCGGGGTTGATTGTCAGCGTTGCCGCGTTGTTGAGCGTGCCTGCCGACTGGCTGAATGTGAGCCCCGAAGCGATGGAAACTGTTCCCGCCAGGTTCACCGTGCCGCCGGTGATCTGTACCGTGCCGGCGCCGGTGACCGCGGTCCCCGCATTCAGGTTGTGCGTGCCGCCGGCAAACTGCACCGTCGCGCCGGCGCTCACGTCCATCCCGCCCGATTGCGTGCCGCCGCTCCCCAGCACCAGGCTGCCGGCGGTCACGTTCACCTGGCCGCTGTTGTTGAAGTTCAGGTTCGTGCCGCTGAACGTGCTCGCATCGAGCGCGCCGGCGCCGGCCTTGATCAGCGTGCCCTGATTGTCAACGGTCGCTACCGCCCCGCTGTCCCAATCCAGGAACATCGAACTCGCCGAATTGAACGTGAGCACCGCCCCGCTCGCGTTGCGCAAGACCGCCCCGTTGTTCATGTTCAGCGTGCCCGTGGCGTTGAACAGGCTCGAGCCGCTGCTGTTGGTATGCACCAGCGTGCGCCCGTCCAGCGTCGTCTCGCCGCTGCCCGTAATCGTCAGCACCCCGCCCACCGTCAGCCCGCCGCTGCCCGCAATGGTGCCGCCGGTCCAGGACGTCGTCCCAGTGACCGTCAGCGTGTCCGTGCCACCCAGCGTCCCGCCGGACAGCGTCATGGACGAGGCGGTGAGGGGATCGCCGCTGTTCAGCGTCAGGGTCCCGCTGCTCAGCGTCAACGCGCCGAGGTTGCCCGACGTCGCCGACCCATTTGCATTGAAAGTGACAGTCGCCCCGCTGACCGTCGTGCTGCTGCCGCTCAGATCGTAGGAGCCGTTGAGGGTCGAGGTGCCGCTTGTGAAGGCGACGTTGGAGACGGTGATGTCGGATGTCGCATTGAAGGTGTGCGTGCCGGCGAGATTCAGCGTGCCGGTACCGTCAAAGTCCCCATCATGGCCGTCTCCACCCGAACCGCCGGACAGCGTCAGCGTGCTGCCCATGCCAACGACCATGAGCCCGTTATTCTCAAACGCCGAGGAGCTCGTGAAGTTCCGACTGTTCTGAATGGTGAAGCTGCCGGCGGAGGCGTTGGTGGCGAAGCCCGCCAGCGCGTCGGTGGTGCCTGAAGCCACGCTGTAGAGATTGGAACTCGATCCATCCAGGGTGATCGTCGCTTCGTTCGTCACGATATTCGCGCCTGCCAGGCGCATGGTGCCGAGTACGTTGTAGGTCCCGGTCAGGAGCGTCCCCCCCGAGAAGGTCGAACTGGAGAGGCCGGTGCTCACGCTCAACTCCGCGCCGCTTCCCACCCGCAGCGTCCCGGTGTTGGTCACCGTGCCGTCCATCAGCAACGTGCCGGTCTGCACGTCCACGGTGCCCGCATTGTTGAACAGCACGGTACGCCCACAACAGGAGGCCCCAATGGTGGTTGTGCCTGTCGTCACCGACTTGCGCACCGTGCCCGTCGCTGTATTGGTAAACGTTCCCGTGTCCCCACCTATAAACGTGTCGTTCCGGATCGCGCTGTCGCTCTGAATATCAAACAGGCCGGCATTGCTAAGCACTCCATCCGACTGGAGGAAGAGCCGCCCGCTGCCCGTCCAGGTCGACGTCCCGCTGGTGGCCAACAGCCGCCCCGTCAGCGTCTTATCGGCCGCCCCACTGAGCGTCAGCCCCCCATCGGCGTTCGTGGTGCCCGTGCCGCCCATCGTGCCGCCCGTCCAGGTCAACGCACCGCTGACCGTCAGGGTGCCGCTGCCGCTCAGCGTGCCGCTGCTCAGGGACAAGGTGCCGGTGCTGGCGGTGCTGTTGAAGTTGGCGGTCCCCCCGGTGAGGCTCGTCAGACCCGTGACCGCGTAGCCGCCCGCCACGTTCGTCGTGCCCCCGCTGACGCTCACCGTCCCGGCCCCGTTCACCGTCGAGCCCGCATTCAGGTCGTGCGTGCCGCCGGCAAACTGCACGGTCGCACCGCTCTGTACCATGAACGTGCCGGTGCTCGTGCCCCCGCCCGAGAGGCTTAGCGTGCCGGTCTGCACGTCCACGGTGCCCGCATTGTTGAACAGCACGGTACGCCCA
>CAYLLY010000008.1:0-9210 GCA_964384595.1 uncultured Nitrospirales bacterium | reverse complement strand
CCCCACTGAGCGTCAGCCCCCCATCGGCGTTCGTGGTGCCCGTGCCGCCCATCGTCCCTCCGGACCAGCTATACAGCCCTTGCACCGTCACCGTGCCGGTGCCGTCCAGCGTCCCGCTTGTGTGCGTGGCGGACGAGAAGGTTTGGTTCGTGTTGATCGTCTGATCGGCCGGGATGGTCAGGGCGGGGAAACTGCCCAAGGTCAGCATGCTGCCGGACCCGTCCACCACGATCAGTGCGTTGGTTCCGTTCAGGCCGGTGATCGTATTGCTTCCGCCGAGGCCGTCGAATGCCACGAAGCTGGGGCTGATCGTCACATTGCCTGAAACGGCGCTGTTGACCAGCAGGATGTTGTAGCCGGTGCTGAGCAGCGGCACGCAGGTGCCGGTACTGCAGAGCGGCGCGTTGGCGAAAGTCAGCGTATTTGTCCCGGACCCGAACGTACCCAGCGAGCCGTTCTCGAGCGTGAAGACGGATCCGCCGGACACGGTTACGAGCGCGCCGCTCGAGATCGTGAGCGTGCTGTTGTTGTCCAGCGAGAACAGGCTGCCGTTTGGGATGCTCAGGAAGCTCCCGCCGGCCACATTGAAGAGCGCGCCGCTACTGACGGTCAGTGTGCTGGCATGCAGCTTGACCAGCGCGTCCGAGGCGACATCGAACGTCAGCTTGGCCTGCTGCACGAGGTTCACGAGGTCGCTATTCGAAGTCAGCGCGCTGCCGGCCGCAAGATCCAGCAGGGGAGCCCCGGCCTCAAGGAGGGCGGTGTCCAGCTTCACGGCCTGATTGGTGGTAATGGTCGCGCCGGACGTCGTTAGGAGCGAGGCGGGGAGCGGCGAAGAAGACGGCCCGCTGATTGGCCGGTCGGTCCCGAGAGTCAAGTTATTGCCTTCCACCACCACCGCCGCTGTGGCTGATCCCGTCAGACTGAACAGGGGGATTCCGCCAGCCTCCGCGAGATGGTGAGTGCCGCCTGCAATTGAGGCGAAACTGCCGGCGAGCGAGAGGCTGCTTCCGGCCGGCGCCAGAAGCAAGCTATAGGGAATTGTGGCGTCGGTCGTATTGAGATCGAGGAGCGGGGATACGGAGCTGACAGAGACCGTGCTTCCAACCAGCCCCAAGAAGCCGCGGGCGGTAGAAAGAGTGCTACCCGTGGCGGACAGAAGCGGTCCGGCCAAGCTGAGAGACGGACCAAAGGCTTCGATTACCCCATTCGTCCCTGTCTGACTCACTGTCATATTGCTGAGCTGAATCTGCGCGTTCGTATTCGTGAGAGTCACGCCATTCGACAAGGTCAGCAGCGGCCCGGCGAGGCTTATCGTTTTGGTCGTCCCGCTGTCGTTGGTGGCGACCAAGCCCACGCCCGCCTGGCTTGACGATGGAACATTTAGCCCGCCGAGGAAGATCAACCCGGCCCCCGCGCCGGTGAGATTGAGGTTGCTATCCACCATCCGGACCTCGGCATCGCCGGAGGCCAGCGTAACAGCCAAGGTGTCCGAGCCCCCTAACGCGCCTACCACCCGCAGCGTGACCGTCGTATTGGTGAGATCCAGCAATCCGCCTGTGCGGACGATGTGGTTTGTGGCGGTGTCGGTGCTGATGGTCGCATCGGCCGTCAGGGAGCCGCCGCTGATGCGAAGGACGGGTCCGGTAGGCGTGACCGTACTTCCACCTTCGAGCCGTGTGAGCGCACCGGTCAGAGAGAGGACACTATCGGAGAAATCATAGACCGGCCCGCCGCCGGTGACAGAGGATCCGCCTTGCAGGCGCGTCAAAATGCCCGTGCCGATGCTAAGGTTACCGCCCGCTATGTTCTGAAGCTTTAGCAGGCTGCCGGCTAAGGTCACGGTGGCCGCAGGTCCACCCGTTTCGCCGATTCCGATAAGGTCCTCGCCTGCCTGGGTCGTGACACTCCCGCCGTTCAGGGAGAGCAGGGGGTTTGTGCTGGAGGAGCTCAGCGTCGCTCCGGCATCCAGAGCGAGGAAAGGATCGGTAAAGCCTATATCAGTGCCGGCAACGAATGTCGTGTTCGTCGCATCGAGGAGCGACCTGTTGCCGAGACTCAGGCTGCCGGAAGGATGGACAAATCCAAGTTCCGCCCCAGTCGTGACGCTCCCTCCATTGAACTGCAGAAGCGCGCCGGTGCCGGAGCCGGTGGCGGTGAGCGAAGCTCCCGTCATGGCAAGAACAGCGTCGCCCAGGCTGATGTTCGTTGTGACGGATGACAGCAGCGGCCCGGTGACCGTTACCGGAAGATTCTCTACCAAGATCAGGTCATTCGTCCCGCTCTGGGTCACCGTCATGTTGCTGAGCTGGACTTGCGTATTCGTGTCTGTCAGATTCACGCCGCTTGCTCTGAGCAGCGGCCCTGCCAGCGTGATCGTTTTAGTGGTTCCGCTGGTATTCGTCGCGATCAGCGCCACGCCGCCTTGGTCGATCGGGGAACCGCTGTCCACGCCGAAGCCGACGAGGTTGGGGAAAGTGCCGGGACCGGTGAGCGTCAGATTGCTGCCGTCCATCTTGATGAGCGGCACTCCCGAGCCAAGCGTGAACACCCCGGTATCCGTTCCTCCGAAGCCGGAGGACAGCACCCTCAACGTAACGGTCGCACTGGTGAGATCAAGGAGAGATCCGGTGGTGTTAGAGTGATTGCCGCTGGCATCCGAAGTAACAAGCGCATCAGCGGTCAAGGAGCCGCCATTCAGTCGAATCACAGGCCCCGCTGTATTCGCAAAAGTGCTGCCGCCGGCAAGCGAAACCAGCGGCCTGATGCCGAGATTGAGCGTCGTGTCGCTCATGTCGAGTACCGGACCACCGCTCGTTGCAGACGACGCTCCGCTGAGATTCAACAGATTCCCGCCGATTGCCAGGGTTCCGGTGCCGCTCTTTACCAGCAAGGATCCGCCGACGTTCAGGGCGGCGCCTCCGCTGAGATCGACAAGATCTCCTGTGACGGACAGACTGCCGGTACTTGTCACGCTGAGCATCATACTTGTCGGACTGAAGTTGGAGCTTAGGGAGGCCAGATCTCCGGCCGCGGCCAGTGTTCCGCCGGTGATCAAGGTTGTGCCGGTGAGACGGTAAGCGCTGCTCGTATTCACATTGACCGTCCCGCCGTTGACGAGGAGGATTCCGCTGCCTGTGATCGTTGCGCCTGTGTTGAGATCGTTCGTGCCGCCGTTGAACTCAACGTTCGAACCCGCCGCGACCGTGAAGGTGCCGGTGCTCGTGCCGCCGCCGTTCATCAGCAGGCTGCTGCCGGCTTGCACGTCCACGGTACCGCTGTTGCTGAAGGCGCCGGTGCTGATGAGGCTGCCGCTTGTGATCTGGAGAGGGCCCGTGCCGCTGATATTGGCGGTACCTGCGTTGGTCAGGTCCCGAGAGAGCGTTTTCGTATTGCTTCCGCTGATCGTCAGCCCGCCTTGAGCCGCAGTCGTTCCCGTGCCGCTCATCGTGCCGCCCGAGAAAGTGGTGGCGCCGCTGACCGTGAGGTTATCCGAGCCGGTCAGCGTACCCCCGGAGAGCGTGAGCGTTGATGCCGTGATCGCCTCACCGCTGGTGAAGGTCAAAGTGCCGCCGGTGAGGGACAGCGGTCCCACGCTTTGCACCGTCGCGCCGCTGTTGAACGTCAGGCTGCCGCCCGTGACGTGTGTGCTCGATCCGGTGATGTTATAGGTCCCGCCCGTCATGTCCACCGTCGCGCCGCTCACCAGCACGGTTCCGGGTCCCCCCACGTCGGCCGTCACCGTATGGGTCCCGCCGGCGAAATCCAGAGTGGCGCCGGTCTCCACTGTGATGGGAATGCTGTGGGTCCCGTCCGTAGTAAGCTGCAAGGTCGTGCCGCCTGTAATGATCAGTTGGCTGGGACTGCTGGGTGGCGGCGGCGGTGTGGGTGGCGGGGCGCAGCTTGCCGGATCCGATTGGCACGGGTCAATAACGGGCGGTGGAGGAGCGCTCGTGGTGCTGGTGGTCGTTGTTGTGGTCGTAGAGGTCGTGGTTGTGGAACTGGTCGGCAGTGCTCCGCCTGAAGAAGCGTCGGAGAGCACCGGGTCTAGGCTCGTGGGCGTTGGGGAGCTTTCAGACGTTGTGGTGGTCGTGGACGGCTCAGCCTTGGCGACTTCCTGCGGTTGCTCCTTGGCTTGTTCTTTGGGCTCGTCTTTCGCCTTCTCTTTGGACTCCTCCTTGGACTTCTCCTTGGATTCTTGTTTGGCCTTTTCTTTTGTCTCCTGTTTCGGCGCAATGGCTTCTGCTAAGGCCGTCGCCTGCGCCTGCTGTTTTTCGCTGACGTTTTTCTTGGTTTCTTCCGGAGTCCCCTTGTGCTGAGGAGCGGACTTCAAATCCTTGAGGAGTTGCTGGGCCGGCGGGCTGGGATGGGGCTGTCCCAGAGCAGTTCCCGTTACATTGAGGCTGAATCCTGCCGTGACATTGACCGGCGGCGCGCCGGGCTTGCCGAGCGCGGTGACATCAAGGCTGCCCTGCAGAACGTGGAAAATCGTGATCGTGGGAGGCGCTTGCACCGGTACGGCTTCGCCGGTGAACGAAGCGCGAACCGGCCGATAGTCCGGTTCAACCATGGCCTGACCGGCGCTGCCCTGTTCGGAGGCGGGGACGACTTCCACGACGATCGACGTGCCGCGCACGGCGGCGATGGCGTTGGGTGTGTGGATCTCGATGGCCTCGCCGGGCTTCAGGCGCGAGCGGGCCACGTCCAGGGCGACCTTGCCGTTGGACAAATTCACGACGGTCGGCTGTCCGGGATCTTCGGCGATGGTGAAATCCGACAGCGCGCGGACCGTCACGACGGCCTTGCCGCCCAGGAGGACCCGCACGAGTGAATGCGCTTTCGTTCGGATCCGGTCCTTGAAGAAGACTTCGTCCCGGAATTTGAGTGCTAGAGGAGTCTCGGGGGTGGTCGCCCGGGTCAGCACGGCTTCGCCGGACAGCGAGGTCACGACTCCCGCGGAGCGCCTGGTTTCGGCCAGAGCGATCGTGGACCAGACGAGATGGAGGTAAATCAGCAGGCCGGCGGTCAGTTTGAAGAGAAGGCCGCGTGTCACCGCTTCCTCCCTGAGCGCTCCAGCGCATGCGCCACAGCTATCGAGCCTACGGAATGCCGAGTAGGGTTTGGCGCGATGGCGTTTTAGGGTACTCCTGTCCGAATACGTTTGGTCATGAAAAATTTACCTTGCATGGGCCAAAGCATAGGAAATGCCAAAGTCAGCCCCAATTCTGCGGGAGTATCCTTGCGGCGTAATGCTTGAAAATACTATGGAATTTGATCAGACGTGGGGATGCGAAGCCCGGCAGGCAATGGACCCTTCTCGGCGAAACTGTATCAGAACAGATACAGACGAGTTATCTCATCCGATACCTCCCTAGCCCGCTAAACCGGGGCCTTGGGCGGGTGAATCGGCAGGCGAAGGTGAAACGTGGTGCCCCGGCCTTCTTCGCTTTCGACGGAGATTTCGCCGCCGTGCGCATCCACGACATCTTTCACGATTTTCGTGCCCAGGCCGGTGCCGCCGGGTTTCCGGCTGATGGTACGGGCGGTGAAAAGACTGTCCCGGATCTCAGGCGGCATGCCCCGCCCGGTGTCGGCTACGGCGATGTGGATGGACTTGGTGGCGGGCTCGACGCGCCCGCTGGTCGTGATGGAGCCGCCTTCCGGAACTTCGGGAATTGCGTTGTTGATCAGGTTGTAGAAGGCGTTGTACAGCCGCTGGTCGTCGGCCAGGATGGGCGGCAAGGCGTCGAGCCCTTCACAGCGAAGCGAGATGCGCTTTTCTTGAGCAGGCAGACCGAGGATGTCCAGGACGCTTCGCATCACACTCGCGATCCGGCAGGGCGCGAACTGGGGCGGGGAACTTGCGCCCTTTACGCAATCTGCGATCTCTTTAACCCGCTCCTGGATGCGCCGGGAGGAGTTCCGCATCATGCCGATCACCATCGTGAAGCGCTCGCGGGTCTCCTCTTGTTTGCCGGGGGCGACCGCCGGAGTCGGTTCGGTTTTCTGCTTGCCGCGGCGCGCCGCAGGCTTGGTTTTCACGGCTTTCTTCTTGTCAAGTTCCGCAGGAGGAGCCGCACTCGGCGGCAAGAGGTCATCGAGCTCGGATTGCATGATCCCTGCGCCCATGACGACCGGCATGAGCATGTTCTTGAGGTCGTGGCCGATGTCTCCCAACAGGCGCGCGACCTCGGCCAGTTTGGCCTCTTCAAACAGCCGCGCCTGCTCGATCGCCGCGGCCGCGATGGCGGAGATGACGGTGAGAGTGGCGACGTCGTCGTCGAAGAATCCGCCCTCGCGCTTGTTCAGGACATTGAGCACTCCGATCGGCTCCCCTTCCCACCGCTTCAGCGGGAGCGTGACCATGTTGCGGGTTTCAAAGCCGGTCGTGGCGTCGACCCCGGTATAGTGACGGGTGTCCTTCTTGACGTCGTTGATGACCGCCGGTTTGCCCGTCTGGAACACCGAGCCGGCGATGCCTTTGTCCCATGGGAGCGCGGTGCCGTACGGGACCGGGCTCGCGCCGATCGAATGGTGGAAGACCAATTGTTTGGTGGCCGGGTCGGCGAGCAACACCGAGCCGGCCTCGGCTTTCAGGACTTCGAGGGCGGTTTCGAGGGCCTTGGCGACCAGCGTGTCAACGGTGGTGTGCTGAAACAGCGTCTCGCTGAGAAGGCGGACGGCTTCTAACTGCTTGTGAATCCATTTGCGGCGGTCGACGAAGGGAGCGGGCGCGGGAGAGGCGGGCGCAAGGGAGGGAGTCCCCTCTGTGCTCACGAGGAACCTCCCTTAGCGAACATCTGCGCTGAGGTTGAGCTTAACGGATTCTTGGGAAGGTGGAGATAAAACGTCGTGCCCCGGCCTTCCTCGCTCTCGACCGTGATGTACCCTCGATGCGCGTCCACCACGTCCTTGACGATTTTGGTGCCCAGCCCCGTGCCGCCGTCCTTGCGGCTGATGACGCGAGGCGTGAAGAGGCTGTTCAGGACCTCGCGCGTCATGCCTTGTCCCGTATCGGCCACCCATAGAAGCACGGCCTGGCGCTCCGGCACTTCATATCCGCCGATGCGAATCGTTCCCCCAGGCGGGACTTCCGGGATCGCGTTGTTGACGAGGTTGTAGAACGCGTTATAGAGCCGGCGTTCGTCGGCCATGATGGCCGGCAAGGCTTCAAGCCCTTCGGTCCGGATAGTGATATTCTTCGCGCCTGCAAAGCCGCTGAGCGTCTTCACGACCTCGTTGGCGACGCCGGTGATTTGGCATGGAGCGAACGTCGGGAGAGTGCTGAGGCCCTTGATGCAATCCCCGATCTCTTTGAGACGGTCCTTGATCCGCTTGACGGAGTGATCCAGGATCGGGCCGCTCTCCTCATACAACTCACGGCCGAACTTGGCCCGAGTGACGGCGCCTTCTTTGAAGCCCTCCAAATGGTCGCTGAGCTCCTCGCGCAGGAGCCTTGCCACCGAGACCACCGGTTGGAGCATGTTGTTGATGTCGTGGGCGATGTCTCCGACCATGCGGCCCACCTCGGCCAGCTTGGCCTCTTCGTACAGCCGGGCCTGCTCGATCAACTCCGCGGACAGGGCCGCGAAGATGGCCAGGACCTTCGCGTCATCCTCGCTCAGGCGCCCCTCGCGCTTGTTCAGGATGGTCAGGACGCCGATCCTCTCCCCGTTCCAACGTTGCAGCGGCATCAGGATGATGTCGCGCGTGGTCGTGCCGGTTATTTCGTCGATTTTGGGAAAGTGCCGAGGATCTTGCTTGGCGTCGTTGACGATTTCAGCCTTCCCGCTGGTGAATACCGCGCCTGCAATCCCTTCATTCCAGGGCATACTGGTTCCCCGGAGGATCGCTCCCTTCTCACTGATGACGTGACGGAAGACGAGCGTCTTCGTCGCGGCGTCGGCCAGCAGAATAGAGCCTTCCGTTGCGTTCATTACTTCGAGGGCCGTCCCGAGGATCCCTTCGATCAACAGATCCAGTTTCGTTTGTTGGAACAGGGACAGGCAGACGGACCGGACCGCTTCCAATTGCAGATCCCGTCGAAGCAGCTTCCGATCCTCTTGCCGGCGATAGCTCTGCCGACGATTCGGTTCGCGCTGCCCGTCTGGTGAAAAGTCCGGCTCGAAGGACATGCGTTCCTCGAGGATGATGCTTGAGGAAAAAATCCGGCGAAACGATTATGTTTTGAAATCGTCTTTGTAGCCGCTTTCCTTCACTGCCTTGTGCACGGCGGCCGTGAGCTTGTCCGGCTCGACCGGCTTGCTCAGGTACTCCACCACGCCTTGCTTGAAGAGCGTGCTCGCCTTTTCGATCGTGCCTGTTCCGCTCAGCACGATCACGGGGCAGGACGGAAACTGCGAGCGGAAGTAGGCGATAGCTTCCATCCCGCCGACATTCGGCATGGCAAGATCACAAATGATCGTATTTAACACCAACGGATTGTCCCCTGACCTGACGGCGGCAATGCCTTTCTCTCCGTCCTCCGCCTCGATCACGTCGTAGCCGGCTTTCGTCAAGGTCATTTTCACCATTTTTCTGATGTCCGCTTCGTCGTCCACGACCAGTACTCTTCCCAGCGCCATGATGAGCCTCCTTGTTATTGAGGTCCGTTCTGACTTCACGAATTGCTGGTCTTCCGTCAGTGACGAACCAACGGGGTGCATTGTAGGGATTTAGGACAATTTGTCAAGAAAATGGACAGGCGCGAGGCAGTTGGAAACGGGTAACGCCGGTAGGGGGCCTACCGGCCCGCTCCCGCTGCTCCAAAGGCTCGTATCCCACCTGAATCGGAACCGATACAGGTCTGTATCTAACGGTATACTCCGCCAGACGCCCGCACAGCCGTATCCCCTTAAGAATTCAAGGGATCGCGCCTAGCACCTTTCCTGCAACATACCTGCCATAGAGCTACAGCGTAAGGAGTTAGCCATGAACGGAGTTGACCTGAGTGCCCTGATCGCAGCGGTCCGGGAGATGGTGGAGCGGGGGGAGATATGGTTCGTCCTCATCGCCATGGCCACCTCCTCGCTGCAGATGCGCGGCGACTAAGCACCATAGTAGCAAAGGAAGGAGCCAAGCCATGAGATCCTGGATCGGGAGACATAGGACGCTTCGCTTCATCTTATTTGCCCTTGCCGTATTCTCTGCGGCAACAGGGCTTGCCTATGCACAAGGCAGCGCCGACGAAACCGCAGAGATCCTGAAAAT
>CAYLLY010000007.1:11679-52544 GCA_964384595.1 uncultured Nitrospirales bacterium | reverse complement strand
CCGGCTGGGTGGCGCTGGCGTACCTGATCGTGTTCGCCACCGCGCTCGGCCAGCAAGCCTGGCTCTACGGCGTACGGGGGGTCGGCCCCTCGCGCGCCGGTGTCTTCATCAATCTCATCCCGGTGTCGGCGCTGGTGTTCTCGGCCATCATCCTCGGCGAGCGCATCGGCCTCAAGGAAGTGGCCGGCATCGTCCTCATCCTCGCCGGCGTCTGGCTGGTGAATTGGCAATCTGCGCGCGCCGCCAGTTAAGGAAGGTGCTCCCCGGCCAGGACGCGGGCCTGGCTTACCTATATGACCGGCTGCGGTGATCGGCCGTCGTCATAGATATGATCTTGTCCGTCTCGTCGATTTCGTAAAAGAACCGCCAGGCGCCGATCCGGTATCGCCAGGTCGGTGGGCTCCAGTTCTTGAGCCGCTTGATGTTCGGTCCGTGGTGCGGCTCGGTTCGGAGTTGAGGGTACACGTGTTCCCGGAGTTTCTCTGCGATTTTAGTCAGGCCTGATCGTCCGATCTGCGCAAGGTCTTCCTGAAACGTCTCCGTCTCGAAGACCCTGTACCTATCCAATCAGGGCCCCCTTTTTCCCCTTCGCGTCCTTGGACCCTTTGCGCAGGCGGTCCACCAGCCGCTCATTGGCCAAGATCTCGGCCATCTCGGCGTCATCCACAAAGGCGGTTTCTTGGATATGGGCCTTGACGGCAGTTTCAATGAAATTCGCCAGGGAACGATTCTCGGCCTTAGCTTTTTTCGCAAATGTGGCGTAGGTCTTGTCGTCGATTCGAATGGTCAACGTTTTAGGCATGGATCATCCTCCGGATAGCAAATATTCTATTTGATTCAGACTGAATAATCAAGCAGCTTAAACGGGGACAGGCACCATTCGGAAATGGAGCCAGTCCCCTGGTCAGCGCTTCTTGAGGAGGCGCTCGATCTCGTTGCGGAAGGTGGCGTAGCGGACGGCGCCGGGGATGGTGAATGCGTCGGAGAAGCGCCGGCCGTCCGTCTTGACGATCAGAAAGCCGGGCGTGCCCCGGAAGCCGAGCTTGGTCGCCATCTCGCGGTCGGCCAGGATCGCTTCGATGTGTTTCTGCGAGTCCATGCAGGCCGCAAAGGCTTTGGCATTCAAGCGGAGGTCCTGGGCCAGTTGCATGATGATGCCCGAGCCCAGCCGGGCGTGCTGCTCGAACAGCCGGTCGTGCATCTCCCAGAACTTGCCCTGCTCGCCGGCGCAGCGCGCGGCATGGGCGGAAACGAGACCCCAGCCCTCCTCATCCCGCGGGTAGTCCCGGTAGGCGAAGCGAACCTTCCCCGCCTTGAGGTACTCCGTCTTGAGAGCGGGGAGCGTCTCCCGGAAGAATTTCCCGCAGTACCCGCAGGTGAAATCGGAAAACTCCACCAGGAGGACCGGGGCCTTGGGATTGCCGAGCGTGGGCGTGCTCGGCAGCAGAATATCGGTAAGTGAGCCGGACGCCATACCGTAAACTACCATCATTCCTGATAGGGCCACAAGCCGCAAAGAGCGAGGCCGGCTCTGTTGATTTGGCAGGGGACGGGTGCTACGATGCGACTCCGGGAAACGGTGACGGTATGACGGACTATTTCGTCGAAATCCAGAACCAAAGCGCCAAGCTGGCCACCCATAAGCTGGAGACCGGCAAGCGGTACATCGTCGGGCGCAGCCAGACGGCGGAGTTGCGGGTGGAAGGGGACCCGTATATCAGCCGGGAGCACGTCGAGGTCTGCGTCGAGTCCGACCAACTGGTGGTCTCCCGCCGGTCCATGGCCACCAACCCCATCGTCTTCAAGGGGGCGCCGACCTCCGCATGCGTACTCAAGACCGGCGATGAGGTGACCATCGGCCAGTCCACGCTCCGCTTCAAGGCGGTCGTCAAGGAAGCGCCCCCGAAGCCCGACATGACCGTGTCGATCCGGAAGATCGATCGCAAGCCCAGCAACAGCCACGCGCTGAAGGTTGAGGAGCTCTACGAAACCAGCGGCGACGCCGGCCGCCTTCAGTTCCTCTCCCTGCTGGAGATGCCCGAGCTGTTGAAGACCCGCCCGCGCCAGGAGGTGCTCGCGCACGTCGCGAAAGTCCTGCGCGCCACCACCAAGGCACAGTGGGCCACGGTCCTCACGACGTCCAGCGACGGCCTCCAGGTCCTCGCCGAGGACGTGGACGAGGCCCGGCGAAGAGGGGCGGCCCACCCGGTCAGCGGCACTCTGGTCGAGAGCGCCATCCGCGACGCGCCTCGTCCCGTGCTGTATTTCTGGGACAAGAATCCCGACGCCAGTCCCCAGGCCACGTCCATCCTCGGGATCGACTGGGCGATCGCGGCGGCCGCTTCAAACGTGGGGGGGGAGGCGCCGCTCATTCTGTATGTGGCGGGAGAGGCCTCCAACTACATCGGGGAAAAGGGCGGCCAGAAAGAGAGCGCCCGGTTCGTGGGATTTATGGCCGATATCATCGCCCGGAACCTAGCCCTCGACGTGCTCCGGGAAAAGCAGCTCCGGCTCGGCCACTTCTTCTCGCCGAGCATCTGCGCCCGCCTGCTCGAGGGTAAGGAGCAGACCGACCTCGAGCCCCGTATCGCCGAATCGACCGTCCTCTTTTTCGACATCCGCGATTTCTCGAAGCGCACCCAGGGCGCGGTGGAGAATCTCCTGGCGTATCAGGGCGAGCTGCGTCAGGTGATGACCGCGATGACCGAAGCCATCTTCGAGGAAAACGGCGTGGTCATCCAGTACATGGGGGACGGCATCATGGCGGCGTGGAACGTGCCTGTCGAGGACCCGCTCCATGTGGACTGCGCGAGCCGCGCCGCGCTGAAGATGGCCAGTCGCATCGGCCAGGTCGCAGAGGGCTGGCGGTGCGGCATCGGGCTGGACGTCGGCAACGTCGTGGCCGGCGCCATGGGGTCGGATCAGGTGTACTCCTACGGCATCATGGGGCCGGTCGTGAACCAGGCCTCACGCATTGAGGGCATCACCAAGGTCGTCGGGGCGCGCATCCTGGTGTCGGCGGCGGTGGCCAAGCGCGTCTCGGCCAAGATCGGATTAAGCCGGCGGATCGGCCGCTTCCAGCCGGCGGGTTTTACGACCGCCGTTGACCTCTTCGAGCTCCTCCCTCCGCCCGGCGATCCCAAGGAGGAACAGGAGATACACGGCAACATCCAGCTTACCAATCAAGGACTGGAAGCCTTCGAGCGCGGCGAATGGGAGAAAGCTGCGAAGTGTTTTAAACGACTTCCGGACGATGACAATCCCGCGAGCTTCCTCCTGTACCTCGCCATGGACTATCAGCGCCGCCCGCCGCGCGACTGGCACGGCGTGATCGAGCTCAAGGAAAAGTAACTCCCGCCGGATCGCGCCGATGGACTACAAGGCCACGCTCAATCTCCCGCAGACCGCGTTTCCCATGAAGGCCAATCTCCCGCAGCGCGAGCCGGAGATTCTCGCGCGCTGGGAGCGCGAGCGTCTCTACGTGCGCATTCAGGAGGCCGGCAAGGGCAAACCGCTGTACGTGCTCCACGACGGCCCGCCGTACGCCAACGGCCGCATCCACATCGGCCATGCCCTCAACAAGGTCCTCAAGGACATCATCGTCAAGTCGAAGACGATGGAAGGGTACCACGCGCCGTACGTGCCGGGGTGGGACTGCCACGGGCTGCCGATCGAGCATCAGGTCCTCAAGGAACTGGGCGACAAGAAGAAGGCGCTGGGAAAAGTCGAAATCCGCAAGCTCTGTCGCGAGTACGCCGAGAAGTTTTTCAAGATCCAGCGGGAGGAGTTCCAGCGCCTGGGCGTGCTGGGCGACTGGAGCCATCCATACCTGACGATGACGCCCGACTATGAAGCCGCCGTCCTGCGCGAGTTCGGCAAGTTTGTGAAGGCGGGGGGCGTCTACAAGGGTAAGAAACCGGTCCTTTGGTGCCCGATCGACGAGACGGCGCTCGCTGAGGCCGAAGTGGAGTATGAGGACCACACCTCGCCGTCGATCTACGTGAAGTTTCCTGTCGTCGATCCTCCGGACAAGCTTGCCGGCAAGTTTGACATCAAGTTTTCGCCTGGTGTTGAGAAAGTTTCAATCGTCATTTGGACGACGACGCCGTGGACGCTTCCGGCGAATCAGGCAGTCTGTCTCCATCCCGACTTCGACTATGCGTTCGTGAAAGTTGGCGATGAGGTCTTTGTGATCGCCGAGAAGTTGGTGGACTCGTTCGTCAAGGCGTGCGGTTTGACGGGCCATTCGGTTGCCGGAGCTGTCGAGAAAGGGAATCGCTTCGAAGGATTGCAGTGTCGTCGGCCTTTGACAGATGGCCTGTCTCCGATCGTTCTGGGAAATTTTGTTACCCTGGACCAAGGGACCGGGTGTGTCCACATCGCGCCAGGTCATGGACAGGAAGACTATGAACTGTCATTGAAGGATTCGTCCCTGAAGGTGTTTGCTCCAGTCGACAGCCGCGGGCGCTTCACGGACGAGGTGCCGGAGTTTCAGGGACTCAAGGTCTTTGAAGCGAATCCGCGTATCACCCAGAAGCTCAAAGAGAAGGGCCTGCTGCTGAATAAGGTGGATGATAAGCAAACACACTCCTATCCCCATTGCTGGCGGTGTAAGAACCCGGTGATCTTCCGCGCCACCGATCAGTGGTTTGTCTCAATGGAAACGGGCAACTTGCGGGCGCGTGCGCTGGAGGAGATCGACCGCGTCCAGTGGATTCCGCCTCGTGGACGTGAGCGCATCTACGGGATGATAGAAGGCAGACCGGACTGGTGCCTCTCCCGCCAGCGCGTCTGGGGCGTGCCGATTCCCGGCTTCTCCTGCCAGAAGTGCGGTCATGTCCTCGCTTCACCGGAGATTGTCGAGTACGTTGCCAAGCTCGTCGAAAAGTACGGCACCGACGTGTGGTTCGAAAAGGACGCCGCTGCGTTGTTACCTGCCGGCACGATCTGCCCCCAATGCCTGAGCACGGCCTTTGAGAAGGAGAAGGACATCTTGGATGTCTGGTTCGAGTCAGGCGTGAGTCACGCGGCGGTCCTCAAACCACGAGGGCAGGGCTGGTGGCCGGCCGATCTCTATCTCGAAGGCTCCGACCAGCACCGAGGGTGGTTCCACAGCGCGTTGCTGGCCTCCGTCACGACCGATGTCCATGCGCCGTACAAGGCCGTCCTCACGCACGGTTTCGTGCTGGACGGCGAAGGCAATAAGATGTCGAAGTCGGCCGGCAACGTCGTGGCGCCGCAAGAGGTCATCAAGCAATACGGCGCGGAGATACTGCGCCTTTGGGTGGCGACTCAAGACTACCAGGACGATCTCCGGATATCACCCGCAATTCTGGTTCAACTTGGGGAAACCTACCGGAAGCTCAGAAATACCGCTCGCTTCCTGCTAAGCAACCTCTACGATTTTGACCCGGTTGCCAATCGGGTACAGTTTGAAAAATTGCCGGAGCTGGATCGTTGGGCCCTCATGCGACTCCATAACCTGATTACTAAAGTTCGGCGCGGCTACGAGGAGTTTGATTTCAGACAGATCAGCCACGAACTCGACTACTTCTGTGCGGTGGACATGAGTGCCATCTATCTGGACGTACTGAAGGACCGCCTTTACACGTTTTGCAAGGACTCGCCGCTGCGTCGAGGTTCGCAGACTGTTCTGTTCGACGTACTTGTTGCGTTGACCAAGTTAATTGCACCGATACTGAGCGTTACGGCGGATGAGATCTGGGACAGCCTGCCCGAATCGCAGCGGGAGGCGCCCAGCGTTCACCTCACCTCCTTCCCGCAGGCCGACCCACGGTACAAAAATGCGGAATTGGAAAAACGGTGGGAGCGGCTGTTGTATGTTCGAACCATCGTGCAATCAGGTCTTGAGATGAAACGTCGGGATAAACTAATCGGAGCTCCGCTGGAAGCCAAGGTGCTGCTCCAAGCCAATCCGGACGCTTACGATTTTCTAAAGCCCTATGAGGGGGAATTACCTGGCTTGTTCATTGTCTCTCAAGTTGGGCTGCGCAAGGTGTCCGATGTTCCTCTCGAGGGCGTTCTCTTGAGCGATCCAGGGGTTGGGATCGCCGTGGAAGTTGTCAAAGCCGAGGGCCAGAAATGCGCCCGGTGCTGGAACTACCGGCCGACCGTCGGAGCGACCGCCGCGCATCCCACGATCTGCGATCGCTGCGTGGAGGCCATTGTCTAAGCCGGCCCAACCGATGGACGCGCCCATTCCGAACGTCGAATCAGCGGAGCCCAGGTCGCGCCGCTACGGCCTGATGGCGCTGATCGTCCTCGCGGTGGTGATCCTCGATCAGCTTACCAAGTGGCAGGTGACGAGCGCGATGCGGTTGCACGAGTCCATTCCCATCATCCCGAACCTCTTCAGCCTCACGTACATCCGGAATTCCGGCGCCGCGTTCGGCATCCTGGCCGGCAGCCACGCCGGCTTCCGCCTGGTGTTTTTCGGGATCACGTCGGTGCTGGCGCTCGCCCTGCTCGCGACGATCTATGTGCGCCTGTCGCCCGTTGATTGGATCGGTCGGGTGAGCGTGGCCTTCATCTTCGGCGGAGCCGTCGGCAATCTCATCGACCGCATCCGCTCCGGCGAAGTCATCGACTTCCTGGACTTCTCGCTCTTGGGCTATCACTGGCCCGCCTTCAACGTGGCGGACGCGGCGATCACGGTGGGCGTCTGCTTTCTGCTCGGGCATTTCTTCAAACACAAGGAGACTCCCTCCTAGGTGCAACGTTTCACTACCGTGTCCGCGGGCGAGAAGCCGAAACGCCTCGACGTCTTCCTCAGTACCCACACCGCCGACCTTTCTCGCGCCGCCATCCAGCGGCTGATCGAGAAGGGCGCCGTCACGGTCAACGGCAGGCGCCCGAAACCTTCCCAGAAGATCAAGCCCGGTGATGAGATCGCGTGGGACGTGCCGAAGCCCGAGCCGCTCGAAATCGGCAGCGAGCCGATCCCCCTCGACGTGTTGTTTGAGGACGAGGCGCTGCTGGTTCTCAACAAGCCGGCGGGCATCGTGGTCCATCCGGCCCCCGGCCACTGGCGCGGGACGCTGGTGAACGCGCTACTGCACCACATGCACCAAAAAGAAAAGGGGACAGATTTATTTAAATCTGTCCCCTTTTCCGTTGGCGGCCGCGAGCGGCCGGGTCTGGTCCATCGCCTGGACAAGGGGACGAGCGGCGTGATGGTGATCGCCAAGACCGACGCGGCGCATCAGGGCCTCTCAAAGCAGTTCAAGGCCCATACCATCAACCGGGTCTATCTGGCGCTGGCCATGGGAGCTGTGAAGGGCAGGACGGGCCGCGTGGATCTGGCGATCGGCCGCGATACCAAATACCGCAAGATGATTTCCGCGCGCACGACCTCGCCGCGGGAGGCGGTGACGGAGTTTCTCGTCGCGGAGCGGTTCGGGAAGACGGCCACTCTTGTGGAAGTGCATCCGCAGACGGGCCGCACGCATCAGATTCGTGTCCACCTCGCGTCGCTCGGTCATCCGCTGCTCGGCGACGACATGTACGGCGGCCGCAAGGTCTGCGCGCTGGCCGACAGTTGCATCGAGCGGCCGATGCTGCACGCCCGGACACTGGGCTTCACCCATCCCGCGACCGGCCAATACCTCGAGTATACGGTCCCGCCACCGACCGATATGGACCATCTTGTGCGGGTGCTCAGAGAAGGGAGTGGTGGATCACGTTGAGGAGAAGAATCATGCGGCATGGAATGTGGAGCCTGATGGTCATAGCGTCGTTCTTTGCAGGTCCGGGGATGGCGTCCGGGGAACCCGCTACGCCCCTTTCGACTCCGGAAGCAGTGGTGCGGGAGTCGGTGCTCGCCAATGAGCGGCGCGACCTGGAAGGGATGGCACGTCTTTTTCTGAAGGACCCCGACATCGTCTCCTACGGGGTCATGGGCCTGAAGTTCGTTGGGTGGGCCCAATTGGAGTCGGTACTCCGCGCCGAGTTCCAATCGGTGGCTCGGCTGGAGATTGCGCTCAAGGAGCTGAAGGTCTGGACGCGCGGTGATGTCGCCTGGTTCTCGATGGAGCTTGATTACACGCGCGTCCTGCCGGGGCCGCAGGGCGAGACCCGTAAGCTGTTGGAACTACGGGAGACCGGCGTTCTGGAAAAACGGGACGGACAATGGCTTTTCCATAGCTGGCATGAGTCCTCCCGCCGTTCCAGGCTATAGGCCGGCGAATCGGCTGAACTGCGCCCCAGCTGAACAGCCAGCTCGACCTTCTCCAGGTCCACCGGCTTGTCCATGGCATCCACGGCTCCCAAGTCCAGCACTCCCTGGAGAAGGAGTGGGCAATGCCACCGAAGTCGTTCAGTCATATGCATCCAGCACCTCGCGCACTTTGCAGGCCAGGGCCTGCGGCGTGAAGGGTTTCTGGAGAAACATGGCGCCCTCTTCCAGCTCGCCGTTGCGGGCAATTGCGGCATCCGTGTAGCCTGACATGTAGAGCACCTTGACGTTCGGATAGAGAGCGGTCAGGCGGTCCGCCAGCGTGCGCCCGCTCATTCCCGGCATGACCACATCGGTCATGAGCAGGTGGATGGGCCCTTCGTGACGCCCGCAGACCTGAAACGCCTCATCGCCGCGGCCTGCCGTCAGCAAGGTGTAACCGTGCGCCACGAGAATCCGGCGGACCAGCTCCCGCACGCCTGCTTCGTCTTCGACCAGCAGAATCGTCTCGGAGCCGCGCGGCGTCGAGAGACTATCCGGCCCCGGTTTGGTCCCTTCAGCAGGCCCTTCGACCCTCGGGAGATAAATCTTGAACGTCGTCCCTCGGCCCGGCTCGCTGTACACCCAGATGGAGCCGCCGCTTTGCTTGACGATCCCGTACACTGTCGCCAAACCGAGCCCCGTCCCTTTGCCCTTCTCCTTGGTCGTGAAAAACGGCTCGAAGATGCGGGCCTGGGTTTCCTTATCCATCCCGCAGCCCGTATCGCTCACCGCCAACATCACATGGGCGCCCGGCCTGGCGCCGACGTGCCCGCGAACATAGTCCTGATTCAGCTCGACGTCGGTGGTTTCGATGGTGAGCCGGCCGCCCTTCGGCATGGCATCCCGGGCGTTGACGGCCAAGTTCATGATGACCTGCTCGATCTGCCCGGGGTCCACCTTCACCCGTCCCAGGCCCGGCTTGAGCGCGAGCGCCAGATCGATGTGCTCGCCGATCACCCGGCGCAGCATCCTGTCGATATTGGTCACGACGGCGTTCAGGTCCAGGACTTTGGGCTCCAGCACCTGCTTGCGGCTGAAGGCCAGGAGTTGCTGGGTGAGCGAAGCGGCCCGCTCGCCGGCTTCTTTGATCTGCGCGAGGTTGGGGCGCAAGGGGTCGTCGGCTTTGAGGGATTGCAGCGTCATCGTGCTGTAGCCGTTGATGACCGTGAGGAGATTGTTGAAGTCGTGGGCGATGCCGCCGGTGAGCTGCCCGATCGCCTCAATCTTTTGCGACTGGCGAAGCTGCTCTTCCTTTTTTCTGAGGGCTTGCTCAGCCCGCTTGTGATCGGTGATATCGCGGGCAACGCCGAGCAAGGCAACGGTTTGTCCGGCGTGATCCCGCAAAGGAACGGCGTGCGTCTCGAGCCAGCGTCGGGCGCCTTTGAGCCCGACCGCTTCGAACTCCAGCGCCCTCGATTCGCCGCGGAATACGCCTTCCGCACACTCCATGAACGCCCGGCGATATTCCGGATCCACGAACTCGTAAATGCACCGTCCGAACACCTGCTCAGGAGCATCGGCCTCAAGCATGGCCAACCCGGCCTGATTCATTCTCAACACCATGCCCTGGCGGTCAACGAGCTTCACGCATTCCGGTTCGGTCTCGATGATGGTGCGAAGCAGCATTTCGCTTTCCAGCAACGCCCTCTCGGCTTCTTTGAGTTCGGTGATGTCGCGGATGGCCGCAATGACGAAACGCCCTTCCTCCGTATCCACGGGACTCAATGCGATCTCCACCGGAAACTCTCTCCCGTCCCGTCGTCTCCCGAAAAGGTTGACGCCGACACCCATGGGACGGGACCGGGGAGAGGCGACATAGCCCTCCCGCTGTGCGGCATGCTTTTCCCGAAAGCGCTCGGGCACTAAAATTTCGATGGGTTGATCGAGCAGGTCGCTCCGATCGTAGCCGAACATCTCCTCCGCCCGGCGGTTGACGAGCGAGATGCCCCCATCAGCAGTGGCGATCACGATGGCGTCGGGGGCCGATTCCAGGACTCCCCGGAACTTGGCCTCGGCGAACGCCGCCCGTCGGTTTTCCTCCCGGGCTTGCGCACATTCCTTCCGGAGGCGCTCGGCGGTCCAGAACAGGAGCCCGACCAGGGGTAGGAGTACCCCAACCCCCGTGACGCCCCACTTCCAGAGAACCGTCCGAATGGGGTCCACGATGTCGCTTCGGTCCGTCCGCACCAAGACCGCCCAGTGCAGCCCCGTGAACTGGCCGTACCCATAGGTCTTGGCATAGCCCGTGACGACCGGCACATGTCGGCGAAGGTGTGTCTCTTCCACATAGCCGGGCTGGGCCGACGCGCTCAACAACGCGGAGGGGAGGGCCATCTGTTTGAGGTTCCCCGTGCCTTCCTGGCGCAGGATCGAGTCGGCGAGAATATCCCCGTCGCGATTTAAGAACTGATACTCGATTCTCGAAAACGGTTCACGCTGCCCCTGCAGGACGTGAATGGTTTCTTTGAAGACATCCTCCATGACCGGCAGCGAGACGCGCGACGTCACCGCCCCAAGAAACTCTCCGTGCCGGCCGAGGATGGGAGCCGTGAAGGCAACCGCCATGACACCATCGGAATCCTCGCTGACCTGGGCGTCCCACACGTGGATGCCGCCGCGGTCTCGAACGGCCCGGAACCACTCGCGGTCGCTTCGGTCCTTGCCCGTGCCGGCGGGATTCGTGGCGGCTACGATCCGGCCCTCCGCATCCGTCACGCCAACCCACAGATAGTGAGGATGTATCTTTTTCGCCCGATGAAGATAGTCAGTCATCCTGGCGCGTTCTCGCATCATGGGAGCCAAACCTTCGGCCATAAACCTGATGTTGCTGTAGTGGTCGAAAAGGACCCGGTCAAGTTTGTCCGCGATGTCGGCGGCCGCTAAAGCCAGGGTTTCTCCGGCGGTGGCCACCAACCGGTTCTCGATGGAGTGGAGCGCGGCTCCTCCAGTCGCGAAGGCCACACCGGCCATCAATACAATGAGGAAGGGGAGTCTCCTGTACCGTTTAATCTGATGTAGGGGGTTGGTCACGGAGAGAATCACGCAGGTTCCATGCCACAAGGCGACACAGCACAGCGCTTAGGAGCACACGCATATCCGATCGAGAAAGCAGATGGATTTTATGAATATACGTCCCAAGGCGGGTATGTATTCCCCTCACGCCGAAGAGAGAGGTTGTATCCATTTAAATACTGAATGTACAATTTTGAACGGCGGCATGCGCAAAGAAAGAGTTATTGGGGAAATCGCTCAACTGCCGCGGAGAGCTGCTAGTTGTTCAGCAGCCGCACCTCGCGCTGGGGGAACGGAATGTTGCAGCCGAGGACGCTCAGAAGCGAAGGCGGGAACTGATCAAGGGGGAAGGTCGGCGGCTTTGCGGAAGGCGGCTTGCAGCTCCGCGTAAGTCTGCGAGACCGGGAACTGCGGAAACTCCCTGGCGATCGCGGCCGGAGGCCGGAAAAAGATGCCGGCGTCGGCGGCCATCATCATGGACGTGTCGTTGTAGGAGTCGCCCGCGGCCACGACGTGAAAGTTGAGCTGCTTCAGGGCCAGCACCGAGGCCCGTTTCTGGTCCGGCAGGCGCAGGTGGTAGTCCACGATCCGGCCGTCCGGCGCGACCTCCAGGGTGTTGCAGAAGATGGTCGGGTAGTCGAGCTGCCGCATCAGGGGGGCGGCGAATTGCGCGAAGGTGTCCGACAGGATGATCACCTGGCACCGCGCCCGGAGCCAAGCCAGGAAGCCCTTCGCGCCCTCCAGCGGCGCCAACGTGGCGATCACGTCTTGGATGTCCGTGAGCGTCAGCTTGTGCTCGTCCAGAATTTTGATGCGGCGTTTCATGAGGACGTCGTAGTTCGGCTCGTCCCGCGTCGTCAGGCGGAGCTGGGGTATTTTTGTTCTCTCGGAGACGTTGACCCAGACCTCGGGAGTCAGAACCCCTTCGAGATCGAGACAGGCCATCGGGGGCTTGAGCGCCACTACTATCCTATGGCGGTGCGGGCCAGGCAGGCGCGGACGCGCGCGATGAGCTGGGGGATCGAAAAAGGCTTGGCCACATAGTCGGTCACTCCCGCTTCGAAACCGGCTCGGGTGCTGGCCTCATCGGTCATGGCGGTGAGCATCAGAATGGGCAGGCGCATGGTCTCGGACTTCGCCCGAAGAGCCTTGACCACTTCGATGCCGTCCATGCCGGGCATTTTGAAATCCATCACCACGAGGTCGGGCATCTGCTCGTCGATCATCCGCAACGCTTCCGGGCCGCTGCCGGCCTCGATCACCTGGTGCTGGTCCTGCTTGAGCGCCAGGACGGCCATGGTCCGGATGTCCGGCTCGTCGTCCACGACGAGGATGCGGAAACTGCGCTGCGCCACGGACATCTGGAAGGGGTCCGGGGTCACGAACGGCTTCAGGGCGGGCCGCGGCTCCAGGACGAGCTCGCAGCCCTCGTACGCGCAGAAGACGTCGAGCGCGGCCCCGCGCTGTGAGGCCAGCGCGCGGGCCCGACGCTCGATCTCCGTGACGAATTTGTCGTCGTGGTCCGGATCATGGTGCGTGAGGGCCACCCGTCGCACGCCGGCTGCCGCTGCGATCTCCACGACGTACTCGTACGTGCTGTGCCCCCACGTTTTCTTCGAGGCGTACTCCTCGGGCGTGTACTGGGCGTCGTGAATCACGAGGTCGGCGTCGGCCATGAACTTGGCGTGCCGGCGGTCGCCTTCATGCAGGATGGACTCGATGCGCCCGGGCTCGGCGTCGGCGCGCCAGAGCCGGTCGGAGAACGGCTCGTGGTCCACCAGGTACACCACCGCCACACCATCGGCTTCGATGCGATACCCGAGCGTCATGGCCGGGTGGTGGAGGTATTGTGCCGCGACCCGGGCGGTGCCGACCTTATGGATGCCTTCGGTCAGATCATGGTAGGTGATTTCGGCGGGGAGCTGGTTGAGCTCGATGGGGAAGTAGGTGAACTCCATCTGCCCGGCCAGCACATCCTGCAGCGAGCGGCGGCCGCCTTCCGGAGCGTAAATGGCGACGGAGTTGCCCTTCTGGAAGGCGGTGGTGAAGAATGGGAAGCCTTGAATGTGATCCCAGTGCGTGTGCCCGAGGAGGATGTTCGAGTGAAATGCGGCTTTTCCCTGGGCCTTGAGATCGACGGCGAGCGGGTGCGCGCCGGTGCCGCAGTCGAAGATCAGCAGGTCGCCCTTGTCGGTGGTCAGCTCCACGCAGGAGGTGTTGCCGCCGAAGTGATTGGTGCTCGGCCCCGGGGTGGCGATCGATCCCCTCGTTCCCCAGAAACGTACTCGCATGGGCCTGCGGCCTCCTCCCGCGCGTCATGATCCGAAACGCGGGCCGATTATAGGAGTTTTGCGGGCACCGATCAACTGCGACACAGGCCGTGCTGGTATTGGGGCGCGAGGCCGGGTAGAATCGCTCCCTTATGCAGCAGTGGGTCGGGGTTTGGTTTCAGTGGGTTCACGATTGGGGCTATCCGGGCATCATCATCCTGATGGCGATGGAGAGCTCCATCGTCCCGATTCCGAGCGAGATCGTGATTCCGCCTGCGGCCTACTGGGCGGCGCAGGGCCGCTACAGCTTCAGCGGGGTCGTGCTGGCGGGGACGGTCGGCAGCTACCTGGGCGCTGCGGCGACCTACTGGGTCGCGAGGTGGCTGGGGCGGCCGTTGCTGGTGCGGTACGGCCGATACGTCTTTTGCCCGGAGGACAAGCTGCTCCGGGCCGAGCGCTGGCTGGCCCGCTATGAAGCCGGGGGTGTTTTTTTCGCGAGACTGGTGCCGGTCGTGCGCCACCTGGTCGGCATCCCTGCAGGCCTCGTGCGCATGCCGTTCGGCCTGTACAGCGCGATGACGATCGTCGGGGCGGGGCTGTGGTGTTGGGTGCTGGCCTGGTTCGGCGGCAATCTGCTGGGTGATCGTCCTGACCTCATCAACGATCCGGCGCTGCTCGTCCAGGTCCTGCGCGAGCGCTCGTGGCTGGTCGGCGGCTTCGCCGTCCTGCTGTGCGTGCTGTACGTGTTCGTGATGCGGGTGACGGCGCTGGCCAGGCAGTAAAAGCCGGGCGTCGGATTGCATTGCCCCGACGCTGTTGGTAGAATTTTCCCATGACTGCTGATTGGAATATCATCGCGCGGAAGACGGCCGTAGGGCTGTGCGGACTGGTCCTGCTGGCGGGCGGGCCGGCGATCCCGGCGGCGTCCGCTCAATCTTCGTCGGCCGCGGGCGCCGACGTGAAGGCGCTGGATCTGCCGCCCTCCGGCTTCTTTACGAGCCTCGCGCTGGCCCACGGATACCGGGAATCCACGGATGCGTTCCAGACGGACCGCTACAAGCCGGTCAACCCCAGCACCATCTTCAAGCCCGACGTGGAAGCCGTCTTTATGGTGTTCGATGTCCTTCCGAGGGAGAATCCGGCGCACATCTTCGGCCAGTTATACCTGGCGAAAGGCGACGGCCGGCCGGAGGACACGCTGTTGCATGAGGAGGGGGTCTTCCTGCAGACGTCGCAGGACAGCGGGTTCATCGAATTCCGGCGTCCCAAGGAGGGTTGGGTGCCCGGTGAATACAAATTGAAAATCCACATCGGAGAGAAAATCACCGACGCCAGCCAGTTGGGGACCCTGCGGTTCCGCATCGTCCCGTCGAAATGATCTCCTACATCTTGCCTTGAATCTCGTCCGCGATCTCTTCGAGGGTGCGGTCGTCGGTGGGGATGATCTGGTCACAGGCGGCCTTGTACAGCGGAAGGCGTTCCTTCAGGACCTCCTCCACCTCGTCGACGTAGCTCTGTTTCATGGTGAGCGAGGGTCGGTCCTTGCTGTGCTTGATCCGCTCCATGATGGCGGGCACCTCCGCGGTCAGCCAGAACACGCGTCCGCGCTGCCGCAGGGCGTCCACGTTCTCCTTGCGGAGCACGGCGCCACCGCCGGTGTCGATGATGGTCCGGTCCTTGGCCCCCACGCGCTGACAGACCTTGGATTCCACGTCCCGGAAGTAGTCCCATCCGCGTTTTTGAATGATCTCGGGAACGGAGAGGCCGGCCTTCTTGATGATCTCGGCATCCGTGGAAATGAGCGGCCATTTCAGGCGCTCCGCCAGGATCTTGGCCACGCTGCTCTTCCCCGTTCCGCGATATCCGATCAGAACGATGTTCATGAATTAAAGTGCCTTTCCAATACAGACCGCATGATGTCGACGGGGGCCGATTGCTGCGTCCACAGTTCGAATTGCCCGACGGCCTGATGCAGAAACATCTCGAGGCCGCGCACGGTGCGGCAGCCGGCCCGGCGCGCGTCCGCGAGCAGCCGCGTCTCCAGGGGGTTGTAGACGATGTCCATGACGGTCAAGTGCGACGCCAGCAAGGCGGCGGGGACGCACGTCTCTTCCCTGTTCGGGCTCATGCCGACCGGCGTGCAGTGAATCATCGTCTGGACATCTGGGATGTGCTTGGCCAGCGTGTCGGGGCTCAGCTGAAAGCCGGAGACAGCGGAGCCGGTTTTATCACGGAGGTCGCGCACGAGTTGGTCGCGCTCCTGGTCGATGACGGCCAGGATCGTCACATTCGAAGCTTTCGCGTCCATGCAGAGCGCGAAGGCGATGGCGCGCGCCGCGCCTCCCGAGCCCAGCACCAGCACGCGGGCGCCGTCCACCGGCGCGTTCCCTGCGCGCAGCGCCGCGAGGGACCCGGTCGCGTCGGTGTTGTAGCCGGTCAGCCTGCCGCGGTCCGACACGATCGTGTTGACGGCGCCGATGTTCCGGGCGGTGGGCGCGACGTCGTCCAAGTGGGGGAGCACCGCGACCTTGTGCGGGATGGTGACGCTCACGCCGCGGATGCCGGTCAGCGCGCGGATGCCGCGAAGGGCCCCCTCGACGTCTTCCACCTTGAAGGCGACGTAGGCATAGTTCAGCCCCAGATGCTGGAAGGCGGCATTGTGGATGGCGGGCGAGAGGGAGTGCTCCACCGGGTTTCCGATGAGCGCGCAGAGGCGCGTCCTGGCGTCGATGGTCGGCATAGGCGCTACAGGATAACGGGGCGGAGCGCACGGGTCAAGGAGACAAGGGCGGCGTTGGTGCTATAATCCGCTGCATCAATCAAAGGAGGTCGCTATGCAGAAGCCGGCAGTCGTTGCATTCATAGCATTGGTTGCGTTGGCGGGCGGGACCGGCGTGATCCTGGCCGCCGATGATGACGGCTCCAAGATCACCATCACGGCGCCGAAGAACGGTGAGGTGGTCGGGGAGACCTTCGAGCTCCAATACGACCTGGCCAAGGGGTCGAAGGCGGCCCATGCCCACGTCTACCTCGACGGGAAGTACCAGAAGGGCTTCGTCAGCCCATTCAAGGGCGTGGGCAAGGGCAAGCATGAGATCACCGTCACGGCCGCGACGCAGGATCACAAGATGCTGGCGGCGACGCAGACCATCACGGTCGAGGTGAAGTAGGGGTTATCCCCTCACGAACGCGTTGAACCGGATCTCGTGGCCGATGCGGGTCTCCGGCCCATGACCGGTGATGACGCGGGTGTCCTCGTCGAGGGCGTAGAGCCGGTCTTTGATGGACCGTTCGATGGCCTGGGCGTCGCCTCCCCAGAGATCGGTCCGCCCGATGCTTTCGTGGAACAACGTGTCTCCGGCGATCACCATCCGGGCGTCCGGAAAGTGGAAGCACATGGAACCCGGCGTGTGGCCGGGAGTGTGCAGGGCGAGGCCTGCGACCTCGCCCAGCGCCAGTTCCTCCTCGTCCTTGAGCCACCGGTCCGGAGGCGGGACTGGGGTGTATTCCACGCCGAAGGTCCGGCATTGAATTTCCAGATTGTCCCAGAGGATTTTGTCATCCTGGTGCAGCAGTAAGGGCGCGCCCGTGGCTTCCTTCATCAGCCCCGAGGCCAGGAAGTGATCGAAATGGGCGTGCGTGTGGACGATGTGGGTGATCGTCAAGCCGAGCGCTTCCACTTCCTTCAGGATGCGCTCGGCGTCTCCACCCGGATCCACCACGAGTCCCTTCTTGGTGATCGGATCGCCGACGATCGAGCAATTGCATCCCAGGGGCGGAACGGGAAAGGAGCGGAAGATCATGAGGTCTCCCGTTTCGGTTCCGTCCACGGCTGACCGGCCGCCTCCCAGGTGGGCTTGACCACGACGATCGGAGCCTTGAACAGCACCGCCAGCGCGATCGCGTCGGAAGAGCGGCTGTCGAAGACGAGGGTCCGGTCGCCGAGCGCGATGGTCAGATCGGCGTGGTAGGTCTTGTCTTTCAGAGTGATGACGGCCTTGGTGACCTTCGCGCCCATTTCCAGCAGCATGAGACGCATGAGATCGTGGGAGAGAGGGCGGGGGGAGGCGCCGCCCGAGAGCGCGTGAACGATGGAGACGGCAACGGTCAAATCGACGTGGATGGGCACGAAACGGTCCCCGACGATCAGCAGGACGACGGGTCCGTGCTCCAGCATCCGGACCTGAACCTCCTGGATCGCAACTCCGTCCTCGGCCGCCCAGGCTGCGGGCCCGCCTGGAGGGCTCAGAATCAGGGTCGCTGCACCGATCACTGCCAGATGCCATCGTTTCATAGGCTCACCCCGCACTGGTTCATGCACGAGAATATCCTCACCGGCCGGCGGCGTCAACGTTGCTGAAATAAGCGCCGGTCTGCGGTATAGTTTAACGTATGGCAGGGGACAAGCCTCAGAAGGTATGCCGGGGGACTTTCCTGGTGGCGACGCCTCACCTGAAGGACCCCAACTTCCGGCAGACCGTCGTGCTGGTCTGCGAGCATGGGTCCGGAGGCTCGCTCGGGCTGGTGATCAACCGGCGAACGGATCAGCACATCACCGAAGTGCTGCCGGAGGCGACCGGGCTTCATGAAAAGGCCGGTTTTGTGTACGTCGGTGGGCCGGTGCAGAGGGACAGTCTCTTGATTCTCCACCGCATGCTCCGGGAAGTCCCGGAGTCGCGGCCGGTCTTTGACGGCGTCTGCCTGGGAGGCGATCTGGGTTTTCTGGAGGACGCGTTTGCCCGGGATGAAGGGGAGAACCTGGTCCGTGTCTACATGGGATACGCCGGGTGGGCGCCGGGGCAGTTACAGTTCGAGTTGTCGACCGGCTCGTGGCTCGTCCTGCCGGCCCAGATGAAGATGGTGTTCGCCCGGGACCCTCTCCTGATCTGGCCCACGATCCTTCGCGCTCAAGGCGGAGCATACACCCTGTATGCGACGATGCCGCCGGATCCGTCCCTGAATTGACCCGTTAGAGCTGTTTTCTGGCCCCTTCCTTGTGGACAAACACCGGCTGGGACAATAGGTCGGCCCTGCCATCCTGCTTTTGCTCGCTGTACGTCTTGACGCAGGTGTGGCCCCAATCGAGCCGCTGCATGACGTCATCGAGATACGGCTTGTACTCGCCGAGCGCGGCGGACGCCACGGCCTTCTCGAAGGCGTTGCGGGGAACATGATTCGCCAGGGCCTGTTCGGCTTCGATCATCTGCCCGACGGCGAAATTGCGGTAGGCCTCGCTGACGTCCTGCCAGCCCGTGGGGCGCTTGTGGGGATTTGCCGGCGTGATCGCTCTGACTTCGTGCCCGGTGATCTCCAGACGGATCAGAGCGCCGGCCAGCGCAAGGCTGATGGTGCCCTCGGGAATGCGCGGGGATTCTTGCGCGGCAGTCCAGATGGCGGTGCTCTGCAGAGAGGGCATCGCGGTCCCGCAACGGACCCCATGAACCATTTGGGACGCGAACGTCAATTGCCGTCCGACCAGGCTTTCCAGGTCCTGGTTCGTGCAGATGATCTTCTCTGACGGCAAATTGCCGGTGAGCACCAGTTGGATGAGCGACCGGTCCCTGTGGATGGCGTCGCCGACGATCGAGACCGAGCTGGGAAAGACCGCGGCGAATGTTCTGGAGCCGTACTGGACGTATTGCGTGGCCGCTATCGTTCCCAGATCGTTATGGAGCAGTTCGGGCTCGCCTTTCCCCCTGGCCAACTGGAGCTTGACCGCGGAGGCGATGGCGGCCGGTTTGGGGTTATAGAGCACGGAGCCGATGGGGCCGCCCGACCAGCTCGCTGCCCGTACGCGGGGCGAGTGGACGAGGAACCGCTGGATAAACTCGCTCGGCGCCTCAATCCCGCGGGCGGCATGGGCCCTGGCCGTTTCCACGGTCCCCACTTTTGCTTCGAACTGCTCGGGGATGAGCAAGGTCGGATTCGCGCTCGCGCCTGCTTCCAGATCGGGCAGAGCGAAACGCGGGAAGCTCTCGCAGCCTCCGAGAAGCAGCGTGGCCCCCATCAACCCCAGGCCTTTACAAAAGTCCCTGCGTGAGAGATCCGAATGTAATGACATGGGCGGGTCCTCCTCCTCAAAAACATCCCCGCATCGGGGAGTAGTGCGTTTGCGTTCTTCGGGACGTGAATATATTTAACATAGTATTGTTTGAAAAGCAAGGAGAATACCTGCGTCCTTGTAGGAGAAAGCCCGTCGACGCGCGTGAACTTCTTAGTACAAGCTGGCCATTGTGGCGACAGGCGTCCTATCCGCATGCATGGAAAACCGCGGCCTAAGCCGTCCCGCTACCTAGGTCGGCACCGGCTGACCGCCTATTTGAAGCCCTCATCCCGGATCTCGCTTTGCGAGGGACGCATGCTCGGGAGGCGGCACGCTAACAGCCGGTCGAGTCCCAGCAGGCCTTTGGCCTGGATGACCGTGACCGGCGCGCCGTTGACCCCGCAGAAGGCATTCAGCAGGTGAACGGTCTGTCCGTCTGCGAGCCGGATCGCTGCGTGGCCCGCGGGGGCGCCGGATTCCAGGCCGGTTCCAAGGCTGGTGCC
Source organism: uncultured Nitrospirales bacterium (assembly GCA_964384595.1). Lineage (GTDB taxonomy): Bacteria > Nitrospirota > Nitrospiria > Nitrospirales > NS-4 > SCTG01. Next base: position 32,480 of record CAYLLY010000007.1, on the reverse strand, counting down.
GGGCAGGTCCCGGCTGTCACGCGCGGAGAGGCTGTTGATGATCGCAAGCGCGGTGGTCAAAAGGAGGCCGGTGGCTGCGCCGAGCAGCAGGCGGGCCCAGACGGCGGTGGGCCGCCGTCCGCCGGTCGGGGGCCGGCGCTCGATGAGCCAGACCAGCACCAGACCGATGGGCAGCGTGATCAGCAGAAGGCCGTGCCCGGCCGCCGTCTGGTACGGCGCCCCCAGCGAGGTTTCGGAAAAGGTCACATAGACAACCGGGGCCAGCATGACGAGGACGGCTGCGATGATCTCACGGGCAGGTATGCGCGGCTTCCCTTCCATCCGGCGGATCACTTTACGGCGATACCGGGGCGGAGTCAATGCGTTAGCGCGGTAAACTTCGCTTGCTCCTGCCGCATCCGTTGCGGATAATGGGGCCTGGATAAAGCTGTGAGCGTTCCCCCCCATCTCATTGACGGACGATTGCCCGGGACCGTCGTGCCGACGCGGTACGATGTGACGCTGTCGGTCGAGCCGGACCAGGGACGGTTCTCCGGTTCCGTCGCGATTCAGCTGCACGTGCGAGAGGCAGTCCGGCGCGTCACCCTGCACGCGCTGGACCTGGAGATTCTCGAGGCCACGGTGGAGTCCGGCGGTGTTCATTACGCCGCCGCAGTGTCTATGGACGCCGGTACGGAGACCGTCACCCTCACTCTGAACAGGGCAATTCCCGCCGGTCCCGCCATGGCCGGCCTGGCGTTCTCCGGGCGCTTGAACCAGCAGATGAAGGGCCTGTACGAGGCCACGGCCGGGAACGAGCGCTACGCCTTTACGCAGTTCGAAGCCACCGACGCACGCCGCGCGTTTCCCTGTTTCGACGAGCCCGCGATGAAAGCGTCGTTCAAGATCACGGCCGTCATCCCGGACCATCTGGTCGCCCTCTCCAACATGGACGTCGAGGCGGAGTCTGCGGACGCGGCGGCGCGCCGCAGGACGGCCACCTTCGCCGAGACGCCCCCGATGTCCACGTACCTGATCGCGCTCGCCGTGGCGAAGCTGGAATGCCGGGAGGCCCGCATCGACGGCACGCGCGTCGCCGTCTATACGACGCCCGGCCAGCTTGCGCTGACCGGCTTTGCCCACGAGGTGATGCAGACCTGCCTGCCCAGATTGAACGACTACTTCGGCCTGCGCTATCCCTTGCCCAAACTTGACCTGGTCGGCGTGCCGGACTTTGCCGCCGGCGCCATGGAGAACTGGGGCGCGATGTTCTTCCGGGAGAATCGTCTGCTGCTCGACCCCTCACAGGCGTCCGCGAACACCCTCCGCGCAGTGGCCAACGTGATCACGCATGAGGTCGTTCACCAATGGTTCGGCAATCTCGTCACGATGGACTGGTGGGAGGACCTCTGGCTCAACGAGGCGTTCGCCACGTGGCTCGCCTGCAAGATCGTGGACGACTGGCGCCCGGAGTGGCGGTCCTGGATGGAGTTCGCGCGGGACAAGCAGGTCCCGCTGGGCGTGGACGCGCTGACGTCCACCCGGCCGATCAGCTCGAAAGTCCGCACGGCGGCCGAGGCCGAGGAGATGTTCGACGCCCTGACGTACGAAAAGGGCGCGTCGGTCCTGCGGATGCTGGAGCAGTTTCTCGGCGAGGATGTCTTCCGCCGGGGCATCCGGGTGTACATCAAGACGCATCAGTTCGGGAACGCGCCCGCCGTCGACCTGTGGGCGGCGTTGGAGGCGGCCTCGGGCCGGCCGGTGCCCGCGATCGCCCGGGACTGGTTCACCAGGCCCGGATTTCCCTTGCTGGTTGTCAGCGCCGGCGGGCCGGACCTGCGGGAGATCACGGTCGAGCAGGACCGCTTCCTGGCCGATCGGAATGCGCCGGAGGACTCCGGGCCTCCCTGGGCCGTCCCGCTGACGCTGGTCTTTGAGGATACCGAGGGAATCAGGCGGCATCGCGTCCTCGTGACCGACAGGCGCGCCACGATCTCGCTACCCGCGACAGGAGAAGTCCGTTGGGTCTACGCCAACGCCGACGAACTGGGGTTCTATCGGACGAGCTACGACCAAGGGCTCCGCGATGCGCTGGCCGTCTCGCTGGCCCGGCTCTCGCCGGCGGAACGGTTCGGCCTACTCGACAATGCGTGGGCGCTGGCGCAGAAGGGTGTGCGGCCGATCGGCGAGTTTCTCGATCTCGTTGTCCGGTTCCGCGGGGATGACACGCGCATCGTGGTCGAAGGGCTCGCCGGCTATCTGGGAACTCTTGGCGACCGGCTGGTGACCGAATGTGATCGTCCGCTGTTCGCCCGGTTCATCGAAGACTTCTACCGGCCTCTCGTTGACGCGCTCGGATGGGATGCACGCCCCCAGGAAGGTGATGAGCCCAAGCTGACGCGCGCGGCGGCGCTCTGGACCCTGGGCAGCCTCGCGAAGCCCCTGCCGCTCCTCCACGAAATGACGGAGCGGCTGGAACACTACTGGGTTGACCCTGCCGCCCTCGATCCGACTCTCGCCACGGCCGTCATCCGACTCTGCGCCCGAGTCGGGGACAGGGAGCGCTATGCCCGCTACCTGGAACGCTATCAGGCGGCGGCGACGCCGGAAGACAGGGACCGGTACCTCACAGCCTTCGGGAATTTCGCCGAACCGTCCCTCACGCCCGCGATCCTGGCGCTGATCCTTACCGAGGCGATCAGAGGGCAGGACATCTGGAAGCCGCTGCGGGGGCTGCTCTCGAATCCCGCGACGCAGGGAGAGACCTGGACCTTTGTCAAAGCCAACTGGCCGGCGCTCCGTAAGAAGGGGGGGAGCGTGGGCTCCCAGCGGATCATCAGCGGGACGAGGGCGCTCTGGGGAAAGGAGTGGCTGGCCGAGGTGGAGAGCTTTTTCAGCGATCCGGCGAATCGTGTGCCCTCCGCGGAACGGACGCTGACCCAGACGCTGGAGGTTATTCGATTAGGACTGGCGTTTCAACGAGAGCAGCAGGAGCGGCTCACTGATCGACTTTCTTCTTTGGGGGGTCTGCTTGCTCCTTAGCCGGAGGCGATGGCGGCGGCGGTTTGGCAGCCTCGTCAGGGACGATGACGATCCCCACGGGCGGGGTGCCGCCGAGGTCGGGCCCCATGAATATCTCCACCTCCGGCTTCGGTTTGTCGATCGTGCTCAGATCAATCGGAGTGCGGTCTCGCTGCGTCTGGCCGGAGTCGGGGGCGCCCCCGGCCTTGCCTTCCGGAACGCCCTGCGCGTGCGCCGTGGTCGCGAGCAGCAGGGCGCCGCCCAGCACCAGGCTTCCGAGCCGCAAGGTCCGCGACACGCGCTTCATGCTCCCGCCTCGCACACGCTCCCGCCGGTCATGGAAGTGTTATACGCCCGACGGCCGGCGAGGTCAAGGCGAAGGCTTGCGATGTCTTCCGGCGGGCGGTATGATGGCCCCATCTCATAAAGAACGGAGGCGTCCATGAACAGGTTGTGCGCAGTCGGTCTTGTGGGGTTGCTGATGGCGGTCGGGTTGTCGGGGTGCGCGACGCCCGCTCTCCCACCGTCGGAAGCGACCATGACCATCTTGCGGTCGTATCAGAGCCAGCTTGATGCCAGGGTGGCTTCGGGGCATGTGACCAGGACTCAAGCACGGGAACTGTTGTATGCCAAGCTGAGCGAGATCCAACCGCCGCTGCCGGACTTGGAGCAATTGTTGGAGTTCCGCAAGCAGGTGACGGCTCAGGTTGAGGCCAAGACGCTTACGCCCGAGCAGGCGGAAACCCGGCTCGCGTCACGCGAGTCCGAGATGTTGCTCAATTGGGAGGAGATGGCCGCCAAGTATGCTCGTGAGCAGCGCACCTTCGAGCAGCTCAAAAAAGAACAGGAGCGGGGCTTCAAGCAGGAACAGTTGCCGATGCATAAGGGCAGAGATGCCATTCCGCAGCGATTCCCCTAAAGCTGTCCTCTTCTTCTCAAGCTGTGAAAGCCATGGTGCTCAGACAGACCGCCGATGTGGCGGCACAGCCGCTTCTGCTGGAAGACGTGCCGCCGCCGGAACCGGGCCCTGACGATGTGCGCATGCGGGTGCGGGTGTGCGGGGTCTGCCGCACCGATCTCCACATCGTTGAGGGCGATCTGCCCTCCGCGAAGCGCCCCGTCATTCCCGGCCATGAAGTGGTCGGCATCGTGGATCGGATCGGTAACCGCGTTCGGACGGTCAAAGAAGGGGACCGGGTGGGCATCGCCTGGCTCCGGCAGACATGCGGCCGCTGCGAGTTTTGTCTCGAACGACGGGAAAACCTGTGCCTGCAGGCACGGTTCACCGGCTACCACGCGGACGGCGGCTACGCCGACTATGCCGTTGCGCCGGCGGCGTACGCCTATCCGATCCCCAGTGCCTTCACCGACGAGGAGGTGGCGCCCTTGCTCTGCGCGGGGATCATCGGCTATCGCGCCCTCCAGTTGAGCGGGGTGAAGCCCGGCCAACGTCTGGGCCTCTATGGGTTTGGCGCCTCGGCGCACATCGCGATCCAGGTGGCCAGGCACTGGGGCTGCGAGGTGTTCGTCTGTTCGCTGCGGGAGGAACATCGAGCGCTGGCGCGCGAGCTGGGAGCGGTGTGGGTGGGCGGTGCGGCCGAGCCGCCGCCCGAGCAGTTGCACGGTGCGATTCTGTTCGCGCCGGCCGGCGAACTGGTCCCGCCGGCGCTCAGGGCTTTGCGCCGGGGGGGAACCCTGGCGATTGCGGGCATCCACCTGTCGCCCATCCCGGCGATCGATTACGACCACGATCTCTTCGGGGAGCGCGCGATCCGCAGCGTGACCGCGAACACGAAGCAGGACGGCTTGGACCTCCTGCGTGAAGCCGCCGCCATTCCCATCCGCCCGCATACGCAACGATTCACGCTGGAAGACGCCAACGCGGCGCTGCAGGCGTTGAAGGCCGGCGCGATCAGAGGGGCCGGGGTGCTCTCGGTGGCCTCGCAATGAAGGCGCGCCGGACTGCCGGGACAACCGGGCCGGTGCCGTTGGTGGGGCTGGCGATCATCCTGGCGCTCCCGTGGACTCACGGGTCCGTCTTCGCGCAGGAAATTCCTCCGTCGGCGGTGCAGGAACGGGCGGCGGCCATCGCACGCCTGGCCGTGCCGGTTCCGATGGTGACCGTTCCAGCCGGCTGGTTTCTGATGGGGACGGCCCGCGTGGACGAGATCTTGCTGGGATTTGAAGGGCCGTATGACGATACCGAGCAGCCGCAGCGACGGATCTGGCTGGATGCGTACGAGATTGATCGCTACGAAGTCAGCCTGGGCAACTACCTGGCGTGGGTTCTCCATGCCTCCCGCCAGCCTGAACTGGAGCTTGCGCGGGAGATCGTCATTGCACGGGCGCGGAACGTCCCTGAGTCCGCTCTTGCGGCGTGGCCGGTTTTCTATGTGCGTTGGTTCGAGGCGGACGAGTATTGCCGGGCGCTGGGAAAGCGCCTCCCTTCCGAGGCGGAGTGGGAAAAGGCCGCGCGGGGCACCACGGGCCAGCTCTTTCCATGGGGGACGACGGCGCCGTCTCCATGGCTCGCGGTGTTCAACCGGCAAATCGAAGACTCGATACTGCCCATTGCCCCGGTGGACAGCCTGGAGGAAGGGCGCAGCCCCTACGGCCTTCTTCACATGGCCGGGAATGTGGCGGAGTGGGTGCAGGATTGGGGCGGGATCGACTCCTATGCCACCATGCCGGAGCGCAATCCGGGAGGGCCGGCCAACGGGCGGTACAAAATCGTCCGCGGCGGCTCGTGGCGCAGCGGCCCGCCCATGCTCCGGACCGCAACGCGGGGCGGCGCCCCTCCTATGTTCAGCTCCTCAACCATCGGGTTCCGCTGCGCCCGTCCCGTTCCTTGACACGCTTCTTGGGTTTCTCCAGAATCCTCTCATGCAGGTAAAGAAACTGTTGCACACCCGGATGCGGGTCAACGACATGGATGAGACGATCCGCTTCTACACCGGTGTCCTCGGGCTGGAAGTGCTGGAGCGCAAGACCTCGCCGCGAGGGTCCCACTTAGCGTTCCTGAAGGTTCCCAACAGCGATGAACTGATCGAGTTGTGCAGTTTCCCGCCGAGCGGGCCGGTGAAGGTGCAGGAGGATCTCGTCCACCTCGCGTTTCAAGTGGAGAATCTCGACGACACCATCCAGGCGCTCCAGGCGAAGGGCGTCAGGATTACCGACGGCCCCACGGTTACTTCATCCGGCAGCCGCTTCATCTTCATCGACGCGCCGGACGGCTACGAGATCGAGCTGATCGAGCGCGCCCCCGGCACGGCTATAGTCTAAAATGTCGGTTGAAGCCAAATTAACCGAACTCGGTATTACCCTGCCGCCGGCGCCGAAACCGGTCGCCGCCTACATCCCGGCCGTACGCTCGGGCGACCTGCTCTTTCTGAGCGGCACCGGCCCCTTCAAGGACGGCCGGATCGCCTTCACGGGCAAGCTGGACAGGGACCTCACAGTGGAACAAGGCTATGAGGCGGCGCGGCTGACTCTGTTGAACGCCCTGGCCATGGTGCGCCAGGAACTCGGCACGCTTGACCGTGTCGTGCGGATCGTGCGGGTGACCGGCCACGTGGCGTCCGCCGAGGGGTTCACCCAGCAGCCGGCCGTGATCAACGGCGCGTCTGACCTGCTTGTGCAGATTTTCGGTGAGGCGGGACGCCATGCGCGGCTGGCCCTCGGCGCCGCCGAGCTTCCCCTCAACATGTGCATCGAACTCGAGCTCATCCTACAGGTCCGCTGATTGCTTGAACGGGTCCTGCCACCGCATAGCCCAGTGCAGCTGGGCGTTTCGCCGTCGTTTCACCCGTTGCAGTCTCAGAGCAACGGGTACCCGGGAACCCGGCTGTACGCCCCGCGCTGGGCACCCGTTGCAATCCCGGAGCAACGGGTACCCGGGCGCCCATGCGGCGTCACCCGCTCGATACAGAACCCGCAATTATGCCGTTTTCCCGCCTTGACACCTCGCAAATGCGCTATGTTATAGTGCAGAAATCGCTTGTGGAACGCGGACTTTCTCAGGGAGAGACTTTATCTATGAAGGCGTTTTTGCTGTTGGCGACCCTCGCAACTGGCATCGTGACTGGCGGCCCTGCCTGGGCGGCGACCGTGATCAATCCCGACTCCGGCCCGATCGGCATCGCGATCACCATCACCGGCGAGGGATTCGGGAAATTCGTCTCGACCAGGGACAATACCGTCCTCTTCGGCAAGGCCCCGGGCCTGGTCGAGCATTGGGAGGACACCCGCATCGTCGCCAGGGTCCCGCACAAGGCGGCCACGGGCCCGGTGATGATCAAAGCCGGCAAAAAGACCAAGCCTGCAGGCACCTTCACCGTCGACGTGCCGACCGTCAAGGAACTCTCGCCGAAAGAAGCCGCCCCAGGCGCGACGGTGCAAATAATCGGGCGCAACTTCGGCCCGACCATGGGCATGAAAGATACGTTGATGCCGTTCGGGGTGAGCGAGGTGCAGGTCAACGGCGTTGCGGCTGAGGTGGTGCAGTGGCGTGACTCGCGAATTGAAGTGAAGGTGCCGTCGAATGCGACAACCGGACCACTGGTGGTAAGAGTCGCCTCCATGGACCCCTTGCCCGACGGCTCCTGCTGCGCTCCAGTCGAGTACAGCGTCACGTCTCCGGTGACGTTCACGGTGCTGACCTCCATCATTCTGGAGCCGACGGAGGGGCCCTTGGGCAGCCCCGTGATCCTCTCCGGAGGCGGGTTCGGCCGGCGCAAGCCGGGCGAGGACATGGTGCTGTTCAACGGGGTCCCGGCCCCGATTCTCAAGTGGACCAACACCCAAATCCGCGCGATGTTTCCGCTCAAGGGGTCGTCGGGGCCGGTGACGCTGAAGCGGGGAGGGCAATCCCGGGTGGTGGGCGAGTTTCGGCTGACGCCCCACAAGGTCATCGGGTTCGTCCCGGACACGGCGCCCGTCGGCGCGCTGATCACGATCAGCGGGGAGAACTTCGGAGTGTTTTACGAGGGCGGTTCCAACCAGGTCCTCTTCGGGGACGTGCCCGCCCGGGTGTTTCAGTGGTCGGACCGGGCCATCGACGTGTGGGTGCCGGTGAGCGCCAGGAGCGGCCCGTTGGTGGTCCGCCGGAGCGCCGGCACGGCCAAACCGGACGGCACGTGCTGCGCGGAGCGGGGGTTCGCCTCGGTGGAGGGCGGCGCCTTCACGCTGGCGGTGCCCGCGGTCTCGGCGCTCACGCCCAAGACGGCGGAAGTCGGCGGGTTGATCACCATCACGGGGAGCGGCTTCGGGGAGTTCCTGAAGACCGACGAGCGCACGATGGACAACATTTCCCGGGAAGCCCACCAGAGCAAGCTCACGCAGTTCACGGAGAACATTGCCCGGACCGCCGTGCTCTTCCCGGCGAACAAGGATTTCGTCAAGGCCAGCCACGTGGCCGGCTATGTCGAGAGCTGGACCGATACCGAGATCAAGGTGCGTGTGCCCCAGGTCGCCGTGCCCGGGACGGTGCTGATCAGTCGCGGCTCCTGGGACATGCTGCCGGACGGAACCTGCTGCAAGGACAAGGAATGGATACAGATCCAGGCGGGCTCCTTCACGCCGACAGGGCTCGACAAGATCACCTCGGAATACATGAAAAAGACCCCAAGCGGCGGGTCTGAGCAGTGATGAACAGCAGGGGATTGCTCCGCGCGGTCGGCGTCGCGACGCTCGCGGGAGCGGCCGGCCTGATCTCGGCCGCCCTTCCGTGGGCCGCCGAACCGCTGCGCGTGGTGAAGAGCGGGACGACCCTGACGTTGTATGGAGTCGCCTTCGCCTCGCCGTCGGCCGGCTGGGTGGTCGGCGGCGGCGGCACGATTCTCGCGACCGCGGACGGCGGCGCGACCTGGAAGCCGCAAAAGAGCGGAAGCCAGGAAAGCCTGTACGATATCGCCTTTCTCACGCCGAAAACGGGCTGGGCGGTCGGGGCGAACGGCACGATGCTCGCGACGACGGACGGCGGCGCCAGGTGGACGCCGCGCAAGAGCGGCACCGTCGCCAACCTGTTCGACGTCATGTTCCTCGACTCCCGTCATGGGTGGGTCGCCGGCGCGGATGGAACGATCCTGTCGACCGACGACGGTGGGAGCACGTGGCAGGACCAGGCGACCGGCAGCCGCGCCAACCTCTACAGCGTCCTGTTCCTGGACGAAAAGGTCGGGTGGGCGGTGGGGGCGCTGGGCACCGTCCTGGCGACGAAGGACGGCGGTCGCACGTGGGGGACGCAGGTCAGCCAGACGCACAGCACCCTGTTTGATATCGCCTTTCCCGATCCGACGGTCGGCTGGATTGCAGGCAACGGGGGCGTTCTTCTCCGGAGCCTTGATGGCGGCGCCAAGTGGGAGGATCGGTCCCTGCCCCAGCCGGCGGACCTGACGGGCATGGCGTTCACGGACTTCAAGAACGGCTGGGTCGTCGGGGACCGGGGCACCATACTCAGAACCACGGACGGAGGGTTCAAATGGGCTCCGTACGGACGCGGCCCTCATACCACGCTCTACGGGACGGTGTTCCTGAACGGGAAACAGGGGATTGCGGTGGGCGACAAGGGCACGATCGTGAAGATCGTGATTCCCTAGCCCGGATCCCCCCATTCGTACTGCACGAGGGCCAGCGCCGCGAGGACGGCGCTCTCCGACCGCAGAATCCGGGTCCCCAGCGAGACGGCTTCGAATCCATGCCGCTCCGCCAGTTCGATCTCTCCGGGAACGAACCCGCCTTCCGGCCCGACCGCCAGCGTCACGGAATCGGGACGAGGTTGCCCGCGGAGCCGGTCACGGAGCGATCGTCCGCCCGGTTTCTCCCACAGGATCAGCCGGCAGGCGCTTGTATCGGGTGCGGCGCACCAGGCGTCGAATGATTCCAGCTCCGCCACGGTCGGCACGTCCCACTGCATGCTCTGCTGCGCGGCCTCCAGGGCGATGCTCTGCCAGCGCCGTGTCTGATGGCTGGCGCGCGTGGCGTTGGGGCGCACGACGGTTCTGGCGGTGATGAGAGGGACCAGTCGGGCCGCGCCGAACTCGGTCGCTTTCTGGATCGCCCATTCCATGCCGTCGCCTTTGATGAGGGCGACCCCCACCGTGATGCGCGGGAGACGTGGGGGAGGAAGAGGGGTTGCGGAAAGGACCCGGCCGGTCAGGCGGTCGCGGTCCGCGGCGGTGATCCGGACCTCGTAGCGCGGGCCGCCCGCTTCCGCGAGCCAGACGTTCTCGCCGGGATGTGTGCGGAGGCTTCCCTTCAAGTGGCGGGCCAGTGGGCCGGTGATGGAGACCGTTTCTCCCTCAATGGCCTCCCGCTCGATGAAGAAAACAGGCATGAAGCCGGAGAGTCCGGGCTACTCGAACAGGTTCTTCATCTTGTCGACGAGGCCGCTGCCTTCGGCGTCGAGCGACTCGCCGCCGGCCTTGGCGAATTCTTCCAGGAGCTCTTTCTGCTTCGGGGTCAGCTTGGCGGGGATCTCGACTTTCACGCGGATGAGCTGATCGCCGGTCCCGTTGCCCCGCAGGCTGGGAGCCCCCAGGCCCTTGAGCCGGAAGATCTTGTCGTGCTGGGTGCCCGGCCCGATCTTGATGACCGTCTGCTCCCCGTTCAACGTCGGCACCTTGATCTTGGCGCCGAGCGCGGCCACGGCGAAGCTGATGGGCACCTCGCAGATAATGTCGTTCCCCTTGCGGGTGAACAGGGGATGCGCCGTGACGTTCATCAGCACGTAGAGGTCGCCGGGGGGGCCGCCGTTTTCGCCCAGCTCGCCTTCGTTCGCCAAGCGAAGGCGCGTGCCGGTTTCGACGCCGGCCGGGATGTGCACGTTCAGGACGCGTTCCGTCCGCACCCGCTGCTGGCCGCGGCACGTCGGACAGTAGGCGGTGATGGTGTGACCGGAGCCCTGGCACCGCCCGCACGTTTTGTTGATGGTGAAGAAGCCCTGCTGGAACCGGAGCTGGCCGGCGCCCTTGCAGCTCTGGCAGGTCTTGACATGGTCGGGGCTCTGGGCGCCGCTGCCCCGGCATACTTTGCAGGTCTCCCACCGGGGAATCTTCAGGGAGACCTCTTTGCCGTACACCGCGTCTTCGAAGGCCAGCGTCAGGCGGTATTCGATGTCGGCGCCGCGAAAGACCCGCTGCCCGCCCTGTCGTCCTCCGAAAAAGTCTTCGAAGATGTCGTTGAAAACGTCGCCGAACCCGCCCTGGCCGAATCCCTCAAAGCCCTGCGCGCCGTCGGCGTGGCCGAATGCGTCATAGCGCCGGCGCTTGTCCTGGTCGCTGAGGACGGCGTAGGCCTCGTTGATTTCCTTGAACTTCTCCTCGGCGGCTTTTTTCTCCTTTTCGCCCGAGTGGGTGTCGGGATGGTGCTGGCGCGCGAGCCTGCGGTAGGCTTTCTTGAGCTCCTCCTCGCTGGCGTTCCGGTCGACGCCGAGGGTCTCGTAATAGTCGCGTTTCACCGTTGCGGCCATGGCGCGTCAAGGCGAGCCACGATCATTTTTTATCCTTGTTCACTTCGGTGTACTCGGCATCCACGACTTTCTCGTCGCCGTGGGCGCTCTCCGCGCCGCCGGTCTGGCCCTCGCTCCCGCTTCCGTCCGGCCCGGACGTGCCCGCGCCGCCGCCGGCCGCCGTGCGCTTGTACATTTCCTCGCCGATCTTCTGCGACGCCTTGACCAGGTTCTGGGTGGCGGTCCGGATGGCTTCCAGGTCGTTGCTCTCCATGGCCTTGCGGGCCGCCGCGATCTCCTCCTGGATCTTCTTGCGGTCGTCTTCGCCGATCTTGTCGCCGTGCTCGGCGAGGAGCTTCTCGACGCCGTAGATGCGGTTGTCGGCCTCGTTGCGGACTTCCACGAGCTCGCGCTTTTTCTTGTCCTCCGCCGCGTGGGCCTGGGCGTCCTTGACCATCTTGTCGATCTCGTCCTTGTTCAGGCCGCTGGACGCCGTGATCCGGATCGACTGCTCCTTCTGCGTCGCCATGTCTTTGGCCGCCACGTGGACGATGCCGTTCGCGTCGATGTCGAACGACACTTCGATCTGCGGCACGCCGCGAGGGGCGGGCGGAATGCCGACGAGGTCGAAATGGCCCAGAGACTTGTTGTCGCCCGCCATTTCCCGCTCACCCTGCAGCACGTTGATCGTCACCGCCGTCTGGCCGTCGGCCGCGGTGGAGAAAATCTGGCTTTTCTTCGTCGGGATGGTCGTGTTGCGTTCGATGAGGCGCGTGAACACGCCGCCCAGCGTCTCGATGCCGAGAGTCAGCGGGGTCACGTCCAGCAGGAGCACGTCCTTGACCTCGCCCTTCAGCACGCCGCCCTGGATCCCCGCGCCGACTGCCACGACCTCGTCGGGGTTGACGCCCTTGTGCGGCTCCTTGCCGAAGAAGTCGCGCACCAATTGAATGACCTTGGGCATGCGAGTCATGCCGCCGACCAGCACGATTTCGTCCACCTCCTTGGCCGTGATCCCGGCGTCGCCCAGCGCTTTCTTGCACGGCTCGATGGTGCGCTGGATCAAATCGTCCACCAACTGTTCGAGCTTGGCCCGCGTCAGCTTGATCACGAGATGCTTCGGCCCGCCGGCGTCGGCCGTGATGAACGGTAGGTTGATTTCGGTATCCTGGGAGGAGGACAGCTCGATCTTGGCCCGCTCGGCCGCTTCCTTCAGCCGCTGAAGGGCCATGCGGTCCTTTTTCAGATCGATCCCCTGGTCCTTTTTGAACTCCTCGACCAGCCAGTCCATGACCCGTTGGTCGAAATCATCGCCGCCGAGAAACGTATCGCCGTTGGTGGACTTGACCTCGAACACCCCGTCGCCGATCTCCAGGATGGAGATGTCGAACGTGCCGCCGCCCAGGTCGTAGACCGCGATCCGCTCGTCCTTCTTCTTGTCCAGGCCATAGGCCAGGGACGCGGCCGTCGGCTCGTTGATGATGCGGAGCACGTTGAGGCCCGCGATCTGCCCCGCGTCCTTGGTGGCCTGGCGCTGGCTGTCGTCGAAGTAGGCGGGCACCGTGATGACGGCTTCCGTCACCGGCTCGCCCAGGTAGTCCTCGGCGGTCTGCTTCATCTTCTGGAGGATCATGGCGGAGATCTCGGCGGGGCTGTACCGTTTGCCGCGGATCTCGACGTGGGCGTCGCCGTTCGAAGCGGAGGTAACCTTGTACGGTAGCCGCTTGGTGGCTTCGCGGACCTCTTTCGACTCGGCCTTCCGGCCGATCAGACGCTTGATCGAGTAAATGGTATTCTCCGGGTTCGTGATGGCCTGGCGCTTTGCGATCTGTCCGACCAGTCGATCCCCTTTGTCGGTGATCCCGACGATGGAGGGCGTGGTCCGGTTTCCTTCCGCGTTGGCGATGACGACCGGATCGCCTCCCGACATGATGGCCACGCAGGAATTCGTTGTTCCTAAATCAATCCCGATGACTTTACCCATGTGCTCTCTCCTTCCCTTCTACCCTTCTTGGTCCTCAGCGGTCTTGTTCAGTGTGGCCACCGTGACCATGGCCGGACGCAGGACGCGGTCATACAGATAATAGCCCTTTTCGTGTTCCGCCACGATCGTGTTCGGCGCTTGTCCTTCCTGGGCATCGACCAAGGCGACGGCCTGATGAACGGTGGGATCGAAGGGGAGCCCCACGCTGGGGATCTCTTTGACGCCGTGCCGGCTGAGGGTCTCGACGTAATGCTTGCACGTCAGTTCGACGCCCTGAACCAGGCCGTTGGTGCCGCCGGGCTGTTGCGCGTGCTGCAGCGCTCGCTGCAGATTGTCCAGAACAGTCAGCATGTCCTTCAGAAGCCGTTCGTTGGCGTACTTGGTGTACTCCGCCTGATCCTTCTGGGCCCGCCTCTTGTAATTCTCGAACTCGGCGGCCAATCGCAGGTAACGGTCTTGGACGGCTTTGAGTTCATCAACGGCGGCCACAGAGTCTTTTTCATCGGGACTCGGGGGAGATTGTCCGGCTTCCTCGCCGGGTGAATCCGTACTCCTGGAGTTCTCGCACTCGCTTGTTTTTTCAGATGATTTTTTCATCGCACCGGTCCCGCTGCGTTTCAGCTTTGTAGAGTAGCCATGCTGCGCCCATAATCAAGCCAAGAAGCGGTGTTTCCTGGAAATTCTTTCAGTGAACGGCGGGGTCAGGAAGGTCTGTTCAGGGCGTACAGGAGGGCAAGGCCTTCAAGGGTCAGGTTCGGCCGAACCGCACGGATCGAATGGGCCTCCGGCGCGATGAGCCCTGCGAGGCCACCGGTCGCCAAGACGAAGCAGTCCCGGCCCAACTCTTGCTGGATCCGGCGCACGAGTTCATCCACCAGCCCGGCATAGCCGAACACCAGGCCGGCCTGCATGCTGGACACGGTATCCCGGCCGATTGCGGACTTGGGACGGGCCAGCTCAATCTTGGGAAGTTTAGCGGCCCGGGCATAGAGAGCCTCGGCGGAAATCCGGAGTCCTGGAGCAATCGCGCCGCCCAGATACTCGCCGTCGGCCGTGACCGCGCAGAAGGTGGTGGCGGTGCCGAAATCGACGATGATGATGGGGCCTCCGTACTGGCGGTAGGCCGCCGCCGCGTTGACGATCCGGTCGCTTCCCACTTCGAGTGGGTTGGCGTATTTGATGGTCAATCCCGTTTCCAGTTCGGCGGAGACGATCAGCGGCAGGCAGTGAAAGTAGAGCTCGGCCAGTTCCTCGAACTGAGGCGTCAGCGGGGGAACGACGCTGGACAGGATGACGCCGTCCACGCGTGCCGGGCCGATGCCTTCCACCCGCAGGAGATCCAGCAGGAGGATGGCGTACTCGTCGGTCGTCTTGGAGTGGTCAGTGCCTATGCGCCAGTCGGCGACGAGCTTGTCGCCGTCGAAGACGCCCCAGACGATGTTCGTGTTCCCGATGTCGATCGCGAGTAGCATAAAGTCACCGTAAGTGTACGACATCGCCGGCCCGGATTTCGAGGATTTTCCCTTCGCCGATTCTCAAGCGTAGCGCGCCGTCAGGCGCGAGCCCTTCGGCTGTGCCTTCGACCTGACCGCTCCCGGCCAACTCGATCCGAACCTGCCGTCCCAGGGTGCCGCAGAGGCTTCGGTAGTTGATCGCGATCGCTCCGGGCCCGTGTTCGCAGAGTTCATCGTACAGACATTCCACCTCGCCGAGCAACGCCGCCAGGAGAGGAGCGCGTTCGATGGGGTGGCCGGTTTCAATCAAGAGTGACGTGGCGGAGGAGCGCAGGTCTTCCGGGAACGCCTCGGCCGGCATGTTCACGTTGATGCCGATCCCGACCGCCACGGCTTTTTCTCCTGCCTGATCACTGCTGATTGCTTCAACCAGGATGCCGGCCAGCTTGCGTCCCTCTCCGTCCCGTGAAGCAAGCACGTCGTTCGGCCATTTCACCTCGAGGGAGAGGCCGATCAGGGCCTTGATTGCTCGTACGACCGCGACCGCGGCCAGCAGAGGAATCCAGGTGAGCGCGCTCGATGTGGTTGCTGGCGTCAACAGGATGGAGGCGTACAGGTTCACGCCGGGGGGAGAGACCCATGGGCGCCCTAGCCGTCCGCGGCCTGCCGTCTGGGACTCGGCGGCCACGACGGTGCCGTGCGAGGCGCCCGCGCGCGCGAGGTCGGCCAGGAGGCGGTTCGTCGAGTCCACCTCCTCGTGGACGGAGAGGGTCGCGCCGATCGCACGGGTGTTCAGGTACTCGCGGATTGTTTCGAGCGAGAGGGGGGAAGCGGACGGTGTGGTCACCGCGGGACGATATCCATGCTGAGGTTGGAGGCCGGTGCCGAGTGCGTGAGCGCGCCGACGGAAATATAGTCCGGTCCCGCGGCGGCGATCTCCAGGACGTTGGTCAGGGATACACCGCCGGACACTTCGATAACGGCACGGCCTTTAACCTGCTCGACGGCCTTTCGGATCGACGGCACGTCCATGTTGTCCAAAAGGATGATGTCGGCGCCTCCGTCGAGCGCGGCCCGCACGTCCTCGAGCGTCCGAACCTCGGCTTCGATTTTCAGCCCGTGGGGCGCCCGCTCGCGGGCCAGTCTGCACGCGCGCGCGATATCGCCGCCTGCCAGGGCGAGGTGGTTGTCCTTGATGAGAATGCCGTCCGCCAGGCTGGAGCGGTGGTTGTGGCCGCCGCCGAGCGTGACGGCCCATTTTTCCAGCGCCCGCAGGCCCGGCGTCGTTTTTCTGGTGTCCAGGATGCGGGCGCGGGTGCCTTTCACGGCCTCGCAGAACTTCGCCGTGAGGGTGGCGATTCCGGACAGCCGCTGAAGGAAATTCAAGGCCACGCGCTCGCCTTTCAGGACGGAACGGCCATCGCCGGTGACGGTGAGCACCGTGGCTCCGCGCGGGACTCGATCGCCGTCCGCGACGTTCGGAGCGCATGCCAGGGACGGGTCCACTTGCCGGAAGACTTCGACGGCGACGGCCAGGCCGGCGACGACAAGCCCCTCACATTCCTCGGCGACGACCGTTCCGACGGCGGGGACGCCTTCAGGAAAGAGCGACTGCGTGGTCACATCCCCCGCGCCGAAGTCTTCGGCCAGAGCCCTGGCGACGATGTCGCGAATGTTCACGCTGCGTCTCCGCCCATTTCGCCGAAACGGCGAAGCTCAGCGGACAGCTTGTCGTGCTCGGCCTTGCACTCCTCGTGACGCGCTTTTGTTTTCTTCAAGACATCCGGGGGCACTTTCGCAACAAAGTCCGGCTTCGAGAGTTTCTTTTCATCCTGTTCCATTTGAGTAGTGAGTTCTTTCAGGCGCTTCTCGATCCTGGCTTTTTCCTTACCGACGTCAATGAGGCCAGCCGTGTCCACGTATAGCTGGGCAAGGCCTCCGTCGGGAAGAGTAATCGCCGCCGAAGCTGCCTGACTGGGCGGCTGCACTTCTTTTCCGGCCTTCAGGTCACTGAGGCCCGCGAGCGTGGTTATTGTCGTATAGTGTGCTGCGAAGTGACGCTCGAGCGCTTCGTTGTCGGCTTGAACGAGCGCAGGCAGCTTCTTCGCGAGTGTGATCCCGTGGGCTCCACGGATGTCGCGCACGCCTGAGACGACGCTCTGAATGATGGCGATCTCACGCTCGGCTGCCGGATCTTCCAGGCGTGAGTCCGCTTGCGGATATTGTGCGACCATGATGCTGTCGCCTGTGTGCGGAATCGTCTGCCAGATTTCCTCAGTGATGAATGGCATGAAGGGATGCAACAGGCGCAAGAGGGCCTCGAAGCTCTCCACCAGGGTCGTACGTGTGAGCGCGGCGTTCCGGGATTCCTTGTCGGCAAGTGCGGGTTTGGCGAGTTCCACATACCAATCACAGTACTCGTTCCAGATGAAGTGATAGGCGGCGTTCGACGCTTCGTCAAACCGGTATTCCTCCAGCGAGCGGTTGACGTCCCCGATGCACCGGTGGAGCCGGCTCATGATCCAGCGGTCGGGGATGGGCCGCTCGGCCAACGGGGCTTCTGCGCGAGGGCCTTCCAGGTTCATCAGGATGAACCGGGCGGCGTTCCAGAGTTTGTTGGCGAAGTTGCGGTAGCCCTCGATCCGCTCTTCCGAGAGCTTGATGTCCCGGCCCGGTGAGGCCATCGCGGCGAGCGTGAACCGCAAAGCGTCGGTGCCGTACTTGTCCATCACCGCCAAGGGATCGATCACGTTCCCCTTGGACTTGCTCATCTTCTGGCCTTCGGCGTCCCGCACCAGGGCGTGGATATAGACGTCCTTGAAGGGGGCCGGTCCCATGAACCTGAGGCCCATCATGATCATCCGCGCGACCCAGAAGAAGAGGATGTCGAACCCGGTGACCAACGTGGACGTGGGGTAGAACTTTTTGAGCTCGGGGGTCTGGTCCGGCCAGCCCAGCGTCGAGAACGGCCAGAGCGCGGAGGAAAACCACGTGTCCAGGACGTCGGGATCACGGACGAAGTCATGTTGGCCGCAATCCGGACAGTGAGAGGGCGCCGTTCGGGCCACCATGGGCTTGGCCTCAGACGTGATCGTCAAGGACTTGGGCGAAATGGTCTCGAGAATGGACTCCGCGTTACAGTTCCGACAGTACCAGGCCGGGATCTGATGGCCCCACCAGATCTGCCGCGAGATGCACCAGTCCTTGATGTCCCGCATCCAGCCGAGGTAGTTGTTCGTCCACTGCTCTGGAATCAGACGGATCTGTCCCGATTCGACGGCCTTGATCGCCGGCTCGGCGAGCGGCTGGATCTTCACGAACCACTGCGGCGAGAGATAGGGCTCCACTACCGTCTTGCAGCGGTAGCATTTGCCGAGCGCCATGGCGTGGTCCTCGACCTTGGCCAGGAATCCTCCGTTCTCCAGCGCTTCGACCACAAGGGCCCGCGCCTTCTGGACCGGCTGGGACGTGAGGCGCTCGCGGAGCGCCTCTTCCACGTGCGCTTCACGCAAACCTGACGCATCCATGCGCGCGTGCTGATCGAAGACGGCCAGCCGGGCAAGATCGTGGCGGAGCCCCGCCTCGAAGTCGTTGAAGTCATGGGCGGGCGTGATCTTGACCGCGCCGGTGCCGAATTCCCGGTCCACGAGAATGGGGTCTCCCACAATCGGGACGCAGCGTTGGGTCAGGGGCAGCGCGACGCTCTTTCCGATAAAGCGGTTGTAGCGAGGGTCTTCGGGATGAACGGCCACGCCGGTGTCCCCCAGCATGGTTTCAGGCCGCGTCGTCGCGACAGTCAGATGCGTTGCCGGATCGTCCGCAAGAGGGTAGCGAATGTGGTAGAGCTTGCCGGCGGTGTCTGCATGTTCCACCTCGATATCGGAGAGGGCCGTGAGGCAGCGGGGGCACCAGTTGATCAGCCGCTTCCCGCGATAAATCAGGCCGTCTTCATGAAGCCGGACGAACACTTCGCGCACGGCCTTGGACAGGCCGTCGTCCATCGTGAACCGCAACCGATCCCAGTCACACGACGACCCCAGCCGTTTGAGCTGCTCGATGATCGTGCCGCCCAATTGCGCTTTCCACTCCCAGACCCTCTGGATGAAACGGTCCCGGCCCAGTTTGTCGCGCGAGGCGGCTTCCGCCAGCAACTGCTTCTCCACGACGTTCTGCGTGGCGATGCCCGCATGGTCGGTCCCCGGCACCCACAAGGCGTTCAGGCCCTGCATCCGGCGCCAGCGGATCAGGATGTCCTGGATCGTGTTGTTCAGGGCGTGCCCCATATGCAATGAGCCGGTGATGTTGGGAGGCGGAATGACGATCACGTAGGGACGGCCTTCCGCCGCCACGGAGGCATGGAAATAGCCGCGTTCGGACCAGGTCCGGTACCAGCGTGTCTCAACCTGTTTCGGATCGTAGGATTTTTCCACGGGGCGCTATCCTAGCACGGGAGCGGAAAAGACAGGAAGGGAGACGGGGGTGGACGGAGGCCTAGACCCCGGCGGTCAGGCGCTCGATCTCTTTCTTGACTTCGGTTTCAGCCACCTCGCCGACTACGTCGCGCGCCACTTTTTCGATGATTTCCTTGGCGGCCTGTTCAACAATCGGCTTGAGGAGGTCCGGCAACGCCTTGCGTACAACTTCTTGGACGGTCTCTGTGATCAGGACCTTCTCCTCGGCGACGGCTTTTCCCACCAAGCCGGGCAGCGTGTCCTGCACCATCTTTCTCGCCATGTCCTCCGCCAGTTTGGTGAGAGCGGCGGTCAGGGGCGTCAGGTCGATATCGGCCGTGTTCTCTGCCATCGCGACGGCTCCTTATGCAAGAGCGCGGGAGGGAATCTCCCGATGGATGTTTTCGTCGGCCACGCTAACAGAGGCCTCTTCCAATGTCAAGATTTGGCGCATTGACAAGGCGTATCAATGGGGGCACAATCATATAACAATATCACGAGGGACTCTCGAATCGCCTGATTTGGGCGACGTTGTGCCTGAGATGGTCTATATGGTCCATGCGAGTCGTACGTAGTCATGAAACGGGTGGTGGTGCCGCTGGCTCATGGGTTTGAGGAAATTGAAGCCGTCACGGTCGTGGACATCCTACGCCGTGCAGGGATTTCCGTCACGATTGCCGGGGTGGAAGCCGGGGCCCCCCCCTGTGCCGTTGAAGGCCGGACAGGGATTAAACTCGTGCCAGATCTGTCCTTAGATGAGGTGAAGGCGTCAGATTTTGACATGGTTGTCCTGCCAGGAGGCCTCAAAGGTACACAGATCCTGCAGAAGGATCCTCGCGTGGCCCGACTTTTGCGTTATTTCCAGGAAGGCGAGCGGTACATCGCCGCCATATGCGCAGCCCCGACGGTTTTGGCTGCTCATGGTATGATCGAAGGGCGGAAGTTGACCAGCCATCCGTCCGTACAAGCGCAGTTGCCCGGCGCCCTATACGATGAAGGGCGGGTGGTGATTGACGGCAAGTTGGTGACAAGCCGGGGTCCCGGGACGGCGATGGAGTTTGCGATGGCGCTTGTAGAGATTCTCATGGGCCGGCAGAAGGTCGAGGAAGTCAATCAAGGAGTGTTGGCGAAAGTATAACGGCAACGAATGGTCGATTCACGGCTCTCGCAGGGCCAGCGACCGGGCGGTCAATCACAAAGGAGGACGACATGGATACGAAGAAGTTTTTAGCAGTGGGCGTGGCCCTCGCGTTTCTGGCCGGGGGGGCGACGGTGAGTTTCGCAGGGACCGAGGGGAAACCCAAGTCCGAGGCGTCGGCTGAGAAGAAGGACATCAAGCAGGGCGAGAAGCCTGCGGAAGCCGAAGAGGGGAAGACCCGCGGCTTCAAGAAGGGCCAGAAGCCGACCGAGACCATGGGCACGATGGGCAAGGAGAAGAAGAAGGACGAGTCCAAGCCGTAAGCTCT
>CAYLLY010000007.1:0-11579 GCA_964384595.1 uncultured Nitrospirales bacterium | reverse complement strand
CCATGGGCACGATGGGCAAGGAGAAGAAGAAGGACGAGTCCAAGCCGTAAGCTCTCTCTGAATCTTGCGGCGGGTAAGCGTAACGGAGCAAAAGGAGGACGTATGGAGACGAAGAAGCTTTTGGCAGTGGGCCTGGCCCTCGCGTTTCTGGCCGGGGGGGCGACGGTGAGTTTCGCAGGGACCGAGGGGAAACCCAAGTCCGAGGCGTCGGCTGAGAAGAAGGACATCAAGCAGGGCGAGAAGCCTGCGGAAGCCGAAGAGGGGAAGACCCGCGGCTTCAAGAAGGGCCAGAAGCCGACCGAGACCATGGGCACGATGGGCAAGGAGAAGAAGAAGGACGAGTCCAAGCCGTAAGCTCTGTCTATTGCCTGCGAACGGCGCCGGGTCTCACGAAGACCGGCGCCGTTCGTTTTTCGACCTTCACACCTTCAGACGGAAGCGCCATGGTTTGGCGGCCCACGCTCCCGCGTAGTCCACGCCGATGCGGGGCAAGGCGCTAATCGCAGTTCGGTGAATCCGCTCCCTGCGATCTTCGATCCAGAGGGCTTTACCGGTCGTCAGGTCGTGAAAGTTGAGTTCGCGGTCTATCGTGAACGAGCGGCAGAGACGACCGGGACCGTCAATGAGTACGCTTTCGTCCTGCACCGCTCTGATCAAAACGGCCGCCGGGAAGTCGGCGCGCTCCGTCACCACGTTCAAGCAGTGGTACATGCCGTAGATCAGGTACACGTATGCCCGACCGGGCGGGCCGAACATGACCTCCGTGCGTTTGGTGCGTCCTCGGGAAGCGTGGGAGGCGCGATCATGGAATCCGACGTAAGCTTCCACCTCGATGATCCGCCCGGCCCGCAGGCCCGCGGCCGTTTCGCGCACCAGATGTTTTCCGAGCAGGCCACGTGCCACCTGGAGGGTCGGTCGGGCATAGAACGTGACGGGAAGGATCAAGCCGCTCGGGATATTCCGGCCGGTGCGGGGCATCACCGCATGGTAGGAAAAAGCGGGAAATCTTGCAATCTCTCGACTGGTTTGATAGTCAATAGTCTGAGGGAAAGGGGAATCTGTGCCTTCGCGCGTATTTTTGCCGATAATCCTGGCTGCCTGTCTGCTCTGGGGGGTTCTCCCCGGCGTCCACGCAGGTTCTCCCTTGCCGGTGGAACCTGATGAGACCACGCGTGTCGACGAACTGCTCGACAATGAATCAGGGCTCTATTTGATGCTGTATTCCCTCAAGAGCGACGGGAAGGTGGATTATGTCACCGGCCGCCGCATCCGGGAGCAACTTCGGAACGAATTCGGCAATCCGATTTACTACGCCGCGCGATTTCCGTTTTTCTACTGGTGGAACCACATGCTCTGGTCGGATCCGGAGCAGGATGGTGTGAACGGGAACGAAGTCGTGTACCAGGAGAACGTCGACTTCGATCGAACCCGGTACAAGCCCTGCCAGTTCAATGGGCAACTCTGCTAAGATTTCGTGGCCGCCATCCTTGAACCTGCCACCTTTTTGGCACTTGACACCCGATTGGGGAATGCGCTAAAAACAACTCCGCCCTGGTACAACCTTCACGCAGTAGGATATACTTGTCTCACGCTCACCAGGAGTGATTTTTCAGATAATTTTCGGGGGCATATTTTGTTCAGGAGGCCAGTCCATGAAAACGTCAGACGTCCGTAGTCCGCTTTTTCATCCGCTCCTCTCCCTCCTTTTTGTTGCAGCAGCGCTCGTCGTTCCAGCCGGTGTTCTCGCTGCCGACTCGGATGCCCATAAAGGGCACGAGGTCAATCATGCCGCGATGGGCATGATTGACAATTCCAAGGAGCCGTGGGCGCAGAGGCTCAAAGGCCAGACGATCGTGGAAGACGCCATGTCGGGCCGCGCCTCCCGATCCGCGCTGGTCGAGATGCAACATAACCGGCTCATGGAACAGATGACGCGGCAAGTGCAGACCGGGCAGGCCACGAATACCGGCATGTTCAACGGCATGTCTACGATGCACCAGTACGACGGCCAGGGCTTTCTGCTGGCCTCGCAGCCGAATACTGAGCCGGTGGCCGTCGCTGGCGGACGATGCCCTTCAACCGCTCCTGTTAAGAAGTACGATATCTCCGCGATCAACATGGAGATTACGCTGAACCAGTGGCTCGACTTCTACCCCGGTTACATGTACGTGCTCACGGAGAACCTTGAAAAGGTCCGTGCCGAAGAGGCCAAGAACAGGGCGGCTCGTGAAAACGAGAAGGATCAGTACGATCCCGGCGCCGTGACCAACGGAATCCAGGGTGATTACATCCAGCCACTCGTCATTCGCGGGAACCAGGGCGATTGCGTGCGCATCACGTTGCGAAACGCGCTGGAAGGAGGCGAGGCGGTAAGCCTGCATATCCACGGATCCAGCATGTTGATCAGCGCGACCGGAAAACCCGCCACGACGACGAACGCTGATTCAGTGGCCGCGAAAGGCAAGAGCGTGGAGATGGAATGGTACATCCACCCCAACACCCAGGAAGGCGGCCGTCAGTTCCATTCATACAGCAATGATCGTGAATTGACGGTGCTGGGGATGTTCGGCACTTTCGTGGTAGAACCGAAAGGGTCTCGGTACCTGGACCCGCTTGGCAAGGGTGAGCCCACCGAGATGCGGAGCGGCTGGCAAGCAATCATCGATACTCCGGGCGGCCCGGACTTCAGGGAATTCGTGCTCATCTACCATGAGGTTGGCGACGAAGCCTTCCGCCCCGTGAATAAGAAGGGAGACTTCCTGCCGCAGCGGGACCCGCTGACCGACGCTTACCGTCCTGGCGGTCGCGCGCTCAATTACCGCAGCGAGCCGTTCGGCATCAACAACATGCACGTTCAGCACGAGTACTTCGGGTTCGAGGACGAATCCATGGGGTACAGTTCCTACACGTTCGGTGATGCGCCGACCACCATCCCGCGCTCATATCTCGGCGATCCCGCGAAGTTCCGGCTGGTCCATGGGGGATCGGAAGTGTTCCACTCTCACCACCCGCACGGCGGCACGATCCGCTGGCTGCGAAGCCCTCGCTCCAGCGATGAAATGCCGCTCTGGCATGCGGCCAAGAACGGGCCGGTGAAATACCCGGTCATCCGGACCAAATCTGACCGCGTGGACGTGGAAGTCATCGGGCCGTCGGAAGCGCTCGACCTTGATACGGAATGCGGGTCGGGTCTGTGCCAGCAACTGGCTGGTGATTTCCTCTTCCACTGCCACGTCGCGCATCATTACGTGGCCGGCATGTGGGGCTACTGGCGGGTGTACAACACCATGCAACAGGGCGACCAGCACACCGATGTGATGCCGGATCTCCGCGAATTGCCGGATCGCAAGGGCCGGATCAAGTCCGGCGTAACTTCGGATAAATTGGTCGGCAAGACCGTCGATTGGTTTGGGAAGACTTTCCAGATCGTCGAAAAAGGAAAGACGAACTGGAAGAGCAATCCGGCCCTTGTCACGATCAAGGACTGGGTGGAAATGCAGCTTCCGACCCAGGGCAAGCCCGGCCACAAGGACGATGAGAAGGGACAGATCGTCTCTTACGATGCGACCGTGCTGGATTGGGCTTGGAAAGGCCACATGGCGATGACCGAAAAAGAAAGCACCATCGCCAACCCCAAGTATAAGTCCAAGACGCCGGGAGAACGGCAGCCGATCCTGTTTGAGCCGACGACCGGCAAGGTCTCCTGGCCGCATCTCAGGCCCCACTTCGGCAAGCGCGTGATGTTTGCGCCGAATCACAATCCGGCGCCGTGGCTGGAAATGATCCACCAGGAAGAGGACGGCAGCCGGAGCGCGGATCCGGCGAAGCCGGGCGAGCAGGGCGTGTGGAGTCTCTGCCCGGAGAACGCAGGACGCAAGTACTACAACATCCACTTCATTAGATTGCCGATCGAGATCAGCAAGGGGCATGGCAAAGAGCCGCCCATGGTGGATCAGAACGGCCTCATCTATGTCCTGCATGAAGAGGAGGAAGCCGTCCGCAAGAACAATGACCTTAAATACCCGCTGGTCTTCCGTGCCAACGTTTACGATTGCGTGGATTACACGCTGACCAGCGAGTGGGTGGACGACGACTTCACGAACTTCCAATCATCCAAGATCAACATCCACCCGCACTTCCTGCAGTTCGACAACCAGGCGTCCGACGGCGTAATCACGGGTATGTCCTACGAGCAGTCGGTCCGTCCGTTCACGATGCTGACGAAAAAGGAGAAGAAGGGGCTGCCGGTTCCGATGAACACGGTGTTGACGGCTCCGGCGAAAAAAGGCAGCAAGAGCATCACGGTCAAGAATGCGGCCCAGTACCACGTGGGGACGGAGTTGTTGGTCGGGGCGGACAACGTCAAGGGCAACGAGATCCAGCGGATCACCTCCATCAGTGGGAGCACCATCACGTTCCAGAAGCCGCTGAAGAACGACCACCCGAGCGGCGACATTGCGACGGTGGAGTTCACGCGCTCTCGGCTCTGGGTGGATGCGGATGTGGGAACGGTGTTCTGGCATGACCATGCATTTGGCGCGACGACCTGGCCGCACGGTGGGTTCGGGACTCTGGTCGTCGAGCCGGTAGGTTCCACCTATCACGATCCGAAGACGGGGAAGCCGATCCGCAGCGGCCCGATCGCGGACATTCGCACGGTCGAGCCGGTGGGCTATGGGGTGAACGGGAGCTTCCGTGAGTTGATGGTGCAGGTGCATGATACGGTGCCGCATACGGTCAACGTGGTGACGGCAGGCAATCCGCCTGGCCAGCCGATCGAGGTGGCGCTGGAGGGCGGGAAGACCGTGTCTTTCATGATGCCTGATAAGATTGCGATGACCCCCATGCCGTTCCTGAACGGCGGGACGCATACGACCGGAAGCGGGTTGAACTTCAGGGCTGAACCGGTCGCCAAGCGGTTGTCGAATAACCCGGATGCCTCGAAGATCTTTAGCAGCCTGGTACACGGCGATCCTTCAACACCCATGATTCGAGCGTACTTGGGAGACACCGTCGTATTCCGGCTGTTGCATACGCTGATGAATGAGACGATGACCTGGACCCTGTCCGGGCACACGTTCCTGTCCGAGCGGTATGCGGGTGATGCGAATCGAAAGAACTCGATTCACATCGGAATTGCGGAGCGGTACGATCTTGTGGTGCCGCAGGCCGGTGGCCCGCAATTGATGCCGGGCGACTATCTGCACTTCAACGGTCGCTCGTCCAAGTTCTCTGAAGGGGCATGGGGCATCCTGCGGGTGCTGGACAAGGAGGTGCCGGACCTTCAGAAGTTGCCGGCCGGTTATTCCGGTCGGAACGAGATTCCGACACCGGCCAAATCGGTCTGTCCGGACGACGCGCCGGTGAAGTCCTTCAACGTGGTGGCGATGGATAAAGAGCTCAAGTTCAACCCCAAAGCCGCTGATGCGATCGAGGTGGACTTCGAGCGCAAGATCCAGATAAAGAACCCGGAGGGCAAGATTTACGTTCTCGAAGATGAAGTCACCAAAGTCGCCGGCGGCCTGATGCCGAGCCCATTGACGCTTCATGCCAACGTGGGCGATTGCGTGAAAGTCAATCTGAAGAACAAGATGGCGGCCAGTAGGGCTTCGTTCTCGGCGTTCTCGCTGGCCTTTGACCCGAAAGACTCGCTCGGCGCAAACGTGGGGAATAATCCGGGCGACCAGACGATCGGACCGGGCGAAAGCCGGACGTACACGTACTATGCGCATCCGTTCAACGGAGAGATCACGTCTCTGGTCTGGGATTTCGGGAACGTGATGCTGAACCCCAGAAACGGGTTGTTTGGAGCTGTTGTGATCGGCCCGAAGGGATCGCAATACAGGGATCCCAAGACCGGCGAGGATATTTCCTTGAAGAACAGCTGGGTCGCCGACGTCATTGTGGATCGAACGATCCAGGGCAACGAGACGCGCGCGAACTACCGTGATGCGGCGCTCTTCTTCCAGGATGAGGACAACATCATCGGCACGAGCTTCATGCCCTATGTGCAAAATGTGGCTGGCCTGACGGGCGTGAATTACCGGTCGGAACCATACAAGGCGAGGGAAGAACAGGGATGCGACCTTGGGCGTATGTTCCAGCCCTGCAAGGTTGACAAACCGGAAGATCCGGTCACGCCGATCATCCAGGCGCATGCCGGAGACCCGGTGCGGATCCACGTGCTGGGAGCGAACAACGAGCAGAACCAGATGTTCAGCGTGGAGAAGCACGAGTGGCCGATCGAGCCGTTCATGCCGGGCGCTGACGACATCAGCGTCGTTGAGTTCTCGGGCTCAGAAGTCATCGACGCGTTCATCCCGTCGGCGGGTGGTCGCTACAAACTCCCGGCCGATTACACGTGGGGCAACCAGCGGCTGCCGTATTCCCAGTCCGGGCAATGGGGCTATTTTAGAGTCCTGCCGGCCGGTGATTCGAGGATTTTGCCTCTGTCCAGGAGCGACGTCGGCGTCCAGAAGGCCGACGAGCGGCCAATCCCCGGCCAGGTCCTTCCGACGGCGCTGAAGTAGCGGGTTGAGTCAGAGTAAGTGGGGAGTGGGGGAGTTGCATCTAGAATGCGGCTCCCCCGCTTCATTTCATCAGGTATCATGAGTCGGGATGTGGCGGTTCATTGGGAGGGGATGGGAATGCGATTTCAGTGGCGAATGACGGCAATCCTGATATGGGGAGTAGGGTCTGTGTTGGGCCTTGGCTGGGGCCTTCCAGGGGCAATGGCCTATCAGGAGATTCCGGTTGTGAATGGGGGAACGTTGACGGGCAAGGTGACCTTGAAGAGTGGAAAACCGGTGCCGCGCGGATTCAACCTCGTCACGTTTCCTGATCCTGTGTACTGCGGGAGAATTTCTAATGGACACGGGTTTCGCCTGCTCAAAGAGTTTGCCGTCGGCGAGGATCGCGGCCTGAAAGATGTCGTCGTGATGATCACGGGCGTTGAGAAGGGCAAACCGTTCAAGTTTAAGGCGCCGCGTATCGAGGCCATTGACTGCCGCTTCAATCCCTTCGTGACCGTTGTGCGTGACCAGGACAAGGTGGAGATCGTGAATATGGATCCGGTCATGCACGATATTCAAGCCTATGAAACGTCGAATTTGGGCCCGCGGGTCTTGTTCAATGTGCCGTTGCCGATGAATCCGCATCACCCGAAGGAAGCGGCCATGGATGCCAACTACCACAAGCATATGGTCGGGGAGCCGTCGGTTCAGATGATTCATATGACGAAGGGGCGCCGGATTTTCGTGATGCAGTGCGGGTTTCATGCCTACATGGAAAGCTGGGGGCTTGCGGTGGACAATCCCTATTACACCTCGACCGACCAATCAGGACGTTTCGAGGTCTCCGATATCCCCCCGGGGACCTATAAAATGTTGGTTTGGCATCCCCAGGCCCGCACCCTTATTGAACAGGACGTGACGATTCCTGCAAAGGGTAGGGTAACGGCGAACTTCGAAATCCAGCCACGCGAAGGGGTTCGAGCCGGCATGGATGCCGTGGAGAACCCGCGGTTTGGTCTTGGGATTCTGGGCTCTCGGGAAATCAAACCCACGCTCGAACTCCAGGTGCCCTGATGCGTCAAATCTTAGGAATAGTAGCGTGGGGCGCTCTGGCTCTGCTTGCCGTGTGCGCTGTTTCCACGCGAGTCATGGCGGTGACAAGCGGGGGGACCGATGTGGCCGATGTGAAGCCGGAATGGACAGCGGAAGGAAAAAAGGAGGCGGCGCGCTTGACGGCCTTGCCGGCCAAAGACGAGATGGTGCTGGTACCGGCCGGGCCGTTCCTGATGGGGAGTAACAGGCAGAGTGATCGTAACTCGTATCCTCCGGAGTTTCCACAACGAAGCATCCATCTGGATGTATATGAGATCGACAAGTACGAAGTGACGGCGGTCCAGTTTCTGCGATTCGTTCTGGCGAAAGGCCTCGAGCCGTTGGTCGATTGGAAATGGGGCGGGATCTTCCAGGAAACGATGACGTATCACCCCGTCATGCATGTCTCCTGGCACGACGCCGATGCCTACTGCAAATGGGCCGGCAAGCGCCTGCCGACCGAAGCGGAATGGGAAAAGGCGGCACGGGGGGAGGACGGTCGCATCTACCCATGGGGAAACCAGATGGCGGGACTCTCGCGTGCCAATTTCGGCCGAACGGGCCTGTCCGGCCCGGTCCGCGATCGACCGGAACGGCTGTTGCTGTATCCTCCCATCGTCTCAGTCGATAAGTATGACAATGCCGTGAGCCCCTACGGGGTTTTCAATATGGCCGGGAACGTGGCCGAGTGGGTAGCGGATTGGTACGATCCGAGCTCCTACAAGTCCGGGCCTGACCGCAATCCCAAGGGGCCTGATCATGGCACCAGCAAAGCGTTTCGAGGAGGTGGCTGGGTGGACAGCACGCCGAGCGTCCGTGCGGCCCAACGGAACGGAACGGATCCGACTACCAAGATGAACTGGCTGGGCTTCCGATGCGCGCGTGATCCCGTCGGAGAACGAGGGCAGCCGGCCAAGGCGGCTACTGTGGGGACTCCAGCCCCATGATGTTGTCTGCACGAGAGCGACGCCTACAGTCGGCCGTCGGCACATCGTTACGTGTGGCACTCTTGTCGCTTCCCGTTCTAGTGGCCTTGAGCGAAACGGTTGCGGCTGTAGAGTTCAGCGCCGATCAGATTACGAAATCCAACGGCAAGACGCACGTTTCGAATATCTTTTACCGGGATGATCGCTGGCGCCTGGAACATCAGGCGATCGGCCCTGTCAGTGTCACCATCGTCCGCAAGGACAAGCAAGTGATGTGGATGCTGTTATCCCGCCTCAAGCATTACAAGGAGATGCCTTATAATGCCGAGCAGGATCCGAAGGTACAGGAGACGTTGAAAGGGGAACTCTCACGGAGCGCGATCGGAACGGAAACTCTGGACGGGCATCCGACCACCCTTTTTGAAGTGCAGGTACAGGAAGGAGAGCAGACGGCCGCTTATTATCAGTGGTTGGCCACCGATATTCATTTCCCGCTGAAACTGATGAAGAAAGACGGCTCCTGGAGCGTGGAATATCGGCGTGTCAGGCTTGGACCCGTCTCGGATTTTTTATTTCAGCTACCCGTGAACTTCCAACCGTTGGAAGAATTCGATGGTCCTGATCGAAAAGAGCGGCAGTCCAAGCCGCCTGACGCCAAGATGTGAGTGTCCTTAGGCTATCTCTTTGTGGAGGCCTTGACATTTTTGGACTGTCCTGTGGTATAAGTCGGAACTCACTGAATTGTAAAATGGGGTAGGATATTCTCCACTAAGTCAGCTATAGGGTTGAGTTCCTGCCGGGGTTGAAACTCAATAAGTAAGGAGGTCTGGGCCATGAAGATTGGAACGTGTATAGCGGTCGCCATCAGTGCGGTCGCATTCCTGGCCGCCCCGATGACGTCGTGGGCGGGCGGGACAGTCGAAGGAAAGGTGTCGTTTTCGGGCAAGGCCCCGGCGCCGAAGGAGTTTCTGTTCTCGAAGTTCCCGAATCCGAAGTTCTGCGTGAAAAACCCCAGCAAGGATGCGAAGGGCGAGAAGCGGCTCCTCAAAGAAGTCGAGGTGGGCAAAGATGGTGGATTGAAGAACGCCGTTGTGGCTGTGACGGGCATCAACGATGAGAAGTTCCAGGCAGACTTCAAAGGCGAGGACATCATCTCCAAGCTGTGCGAGTTTCTCCCCTATACCGGGGTGGTGGTTGCGACTCAGTCGTCCTTCCGTGTGATGAACACCGACGCCGACCCGGACGACCCGAAGTCGGTGAAAGGGGTCCTCCACAACCCGCATTCCTTTGAGGTGAAGGGCGCTAGCTCCACCACGATCTTCAACATCGGGTTGCCGGAAAAGGACAAAGGACTGGATAAGCCGATCAAACTGCGGAAAGCTGCGGATGGATCGGTCTTCAAGCTGATTTGCGACCAGCACGAGTTTATGCAATTCTGGGCGCTGCCCGTCACCAGCCCGCACTATGCCGTCGTGGGCGAAGACGGCAAGTTCGCCATCAAGGACGTGCCGGCCGGCAAGTACAAGGTGGTGGCCTGGCACCCTGCGATCAACAAGGGCAAGCCGATTGAGCAGGAAATCGAGGTGAAGGACGGCGCAGCAGCGGCGGCCAAGTTCGAATTCAAGCCGTAGTCGCATAGCTGTCAGCGTCAGTGGTTTGAGGCGGCGGAATGGAAAAATTCCGCCGCCTCTTTTTGTGCCTGCCGCGGTGTGGTTCCGTTCCTTGCCTTCGCCGCGAGTGTTGACATAGAATCCATTATTTAATCAGTGAAGAAGGAGGCTGAGTGGCCCGAACGCTCTCGCTGGCCGAGATCTTTCAGCTCGGCTACTACTGGGAAAGCAAGGTCCTGCTGACCGCGGTCAAGCTGGATATCTTCGGGGCGTTGGCCTGCGGCGAAGGGACTGCTGCGGACGTGGCCCGGCGCCTACAGACCGATCCGCAGGCCACCGCGCTCCTGATGAATGCGCTCGTCTCGATCGGTCTCCTTCGAAAAGCGGACGAGCGCTATTCCAACGCGACGGAAGCCCAGGAGTTTCTTGTGAAGGAAAGCCCCAAGTACGCCGGCCATTTGTTGTTGTTGCAGGAGGCCGAGTGGGACAACTGGGGCCAGCTTGAATCGGTGGTGCGCACCGGCCGGTCGCCTGTGAAGGACCATCTCTTCCGCACGGACCCGCGGTTGGCGGAGAATGTGCTGATGGTCCTCCATCGCGTGGCGCTCCAGCATGCCCCGACGCTCGCCAAACAAATCGATCTCAGCGGCGCTCGGTCCCTCCTGGACTTGGGAGGGGGGGCCGGCACCCACGCCATGGCTTTCTGCCAGGCGTACCCGGGCCTGACCGCCGCCATCTTCGATCTTCCGGAGACCCTGCATACAACCGAACGCCTGATCAAAGAAGCCGGGTTGGAGGGGCGGATCCGCTTCATCCCCGGCGATTTCAATCGGGACGCCTTGGGTGGTCCATACGGCGCCGTGCTCATGTCGGACATCCTGCACTACCAGGGGGCTGAGGCCAACGCAGCCTTGGTGCGGAAGGTTCATGGCGCGCTGGCGCCGTCAGGCCGGCTGGTCATCAAGGACCGCTTCCTGGATGAAAACGGGACGAGCCCGGCCTGGACCGCCGTGTTCGCCGTGCATATCCTGGTCAACACCGAAAAGGGGCGGTGCTACACCATTGCGGAAGCCGTGCGATGGCTGAAGGACGCCGGGTTCGCGTCGGTCGATGAGCTGGAACGATCCACTTTAGTGCAGGGGGTCAAATGAAGGAACTGCTCGCGCGACCCGGTTTTCTGGGGACAGCCGCGACGCTGGGCGCGGACCTGAGCCAGCTCATGGCCATGCTGTTTACCGGCTTGTTCATCATCGGGTGGCTCCAGGCGAGGAAGAAGCTGGGCAACGTGCACCACTGGCTTGTCCTAGGAGGCATGGTTTCGATGCTCGGGTTCTTTACCAGCTATTACCTGTTCCGCCAGTTGGGGGTTTTGGCCTTTGAAGGCAAGGAAGGATTCGGCGGGTCTCAGGAGCTGTATGATCATGTGTTCATTCCGCTCC
>CAYLLY010000006.1:34842-60104 GCA_964384595.1 uncultured Nitrospirales bacterium | reverse complement strand
GGGCGATCACTTCCCCGGGCGTGATCCCGCGGATGAGGAACGCCCCCATGTCCCGATGGAACGGCGCGATCACGTCATCCCGTTCAAGGGCGGAGGCGTAACCGACGGCAATCGCCTCCATGCCGTTGCTGGTATAGACGCCCCCGACGATCCGTCCCTGCCGGTACAGAGCGGTGATCCGGTCCTCCAGGGTCCGGGTGAGGCGCAGGAAGTAGTACATCTGCAGCAGGTCGGCCCGTTTGATCTCTGCCGAGATATCCATAGCGACCCCTTTTTGAAATTAGATTTCCGGCATGTCCTTCCACGAAAACAGCGGTTTTCTCATCCCGCACAGCGGGCACACCTCCGGCTCCCATTGGGGCATGTCCAGGTCCGTCGTGTAGTAAAAGGGATACCGGGCGGTCAGTTCGCCCATCAAGGGGAACTGCCCGCTGTCGCGGCGGGCAAAGACCATCATCCCGGCCAGCACGCCTCCATGGTCGGTGATCACCTTGCCCAGCTTGCCGACGCAATTGCCCCGCGTGGTCACATCATTCAACGCGAGGAAACGTTCGCCGGCCTTGATGGCGCCGGGGCTCACCTCCGTGCCGATCTTCCCGGTCTCCGGATTGTAGGGAGTGAGTACGGCGCGCACCGGCATCTCGCCGTGGAGCAGGTCGGCGACGCCGTCCGCCAGCAGCCGGGCCTCCGAGGACGTCGCCACGATCCCGGCGATCGGGTCTTTCTGAAACCTCGTGCGGATCCAGTCAGCCATATCCCGCGCGATCAGTCTCACCAGTTGCGGGAACCGCGCGATGGAAGCGAACCGGAGATAGGTGGCCGTGTGATGCCCTGAGACGACCTCGGCGTGCGTCCCGAAGAAGACCGATCGTGACGTCCGCAGCATCCGGTGGATGTCCCAATCCGAGAGCTTCGACTGCGGCGCGTCCCGGATGATGCCTTTCAACTTGGGGTCGATCGCCGGGCTCTCATACAGATCCCGGTGTCGCTCGACCATCTCTTTCATCGCGCGTTCATCCGCCATGATCTTCACGCTCATGGTGTTCCCTCTTTCTTGATGGCCCGGTTCCTCAGAATCCCGATGGGCTGAATCTCCAACTCAACGACGTCGCCCGGGTTCAGGTACCGATCCATCTCAAGCCCACAGCCGCCACCGACCGTCCCTGACCCGAAGAGATCGCCGGGATAGACCGCCTCCCCCCGCGACACATGCGCGATCATCTGGGGAAACGACCAGTGGATGGTCCCGAAGCGTCCTTCCGACCAGACCCGGCCGTTCACCCGCGCGATCATGGTGAGCGCGTTGAGGTCCGGAATCTCATCCGGCGTCACGAGGCAGGGACCGATGGCCGTGGCGAAGTCCTTGCCCTTGGCCGGCCCGAGGCGGCAGGCCATTTCCTGGAACTGGATGTCCCGGGCGCTGAAGTCGTTCATAATCGTGTAGCCGGCGATGTAGCCCGGCGCGTCCTGCTCGGAGATGTCCCGGCCTTTCCGCCCGATGACGCAGGCCAGCTCCAGCTCGTAATCCAACTTGGCGGTCTCCAGCGGCCAGCGCAGATCCTCCTCCGGCCCGATGATCGTCCGGTGGTTGCCCTTGTAGTAGACCGGCGCCTTGTACCATTCGGGAGGAATCGGCTGGCCCCGCTTCTTGGACGTTGCGGCGATGTGCTCCTCGAAGGCGATGAAGTCCCGCAGCGACGCCGGATTCGGGAGCGGCGCCATCATCCGGACCTGCCCGGACTGATAGAAGATCGTTTCGCCCTCAGGGCCGCGCGCGGCGTCGCCGAGATCGACCGCATAGTCGAACGCCTGGCGAGCCCTGGCCATGGCGGACGGCCCTCCTTCAAGCAGTTCGAGCATCGCGGTCGGCACCATGGCATGGGCCAGACGGCAGGGCCGTTCTTCCCGCTGGTCGGCCAGCAGGCGCGCGCAAGCCATGTTCAAATCGACGATGCTGTTGCCGTGCAGGGCCCCTGCCCTGACGAAGGCCCCGACCGGCGTCTGTACCCGAAAGCTGACCAGCTTCATGGCGTGCTCCAGCTCAACGCGTATTCCTTGAGCTCGACCGTTTCCAGGTCGGGCAGCACCGAGAACGGCCGCTCCGATTCGATCATCACCGCCACCTCATCCGTGTGCGTCTTGCTCTTGCTCGCCTCGACGGCCTGGGGCTGCGGGCCATGATGAATCCCCTGCGGGTGCAGCGTGAGCATGCCCGGCTGGATCCCGGCCCGGCTGAAGAAATTCCCCCGATGATAGAAGAGAACCTCGTCGTAGTCCATGTTCCGGTGGTAGAACGGGACACGGAGGGACTCGGGATCGCTCTCGAGGGGCCTCGGAACGAACGTGGAGATGAGCATGCCCCCTGCTTGGAAGGTCACGTGGACGCTGGGCGGCAGGTGATAACGCGGGCTCATCACCGGCCGGAAGTCCCGCACGTTCAGCTTGGCCGCCCAGAGATCGCCTTTCCAGCCGACCACATCCATCGGACAGAACGGATAGACGACCTTCGTGTATTCGCCGTTCCGCTTGATGTGGATCTCCCACTCAAGCCGCTCGCGCCGATCATCCGCGATGGGAGCCGGTTCCGGGGCCGTCAGCACGCCCCGGTCGAACTGCGCGTGCTGGCCCAGGAGCCCCCGATCCGGCAATCCGACCGGCTCCGGCGTCTCGATGACAAGCATCATCAACGGGCCCGTCTCGACGATGGTCCGATAGGTCGTCCCCTTGGGCATCACCACATAGTCGCCGGGCTCGCAGTGCAACACCCCATAGTCCGTTTCGAAGCGGCCCCGTCCCGCGTGGATGAACTGCACCTCGTCCCCGTCGGCGTTCCGGACGAAGTAGGGCATCGTCTCGCTGCGGCGCGAGAGGAAAACCCGCGCATCCGGGCTCCTCAGGACCTCGACCGGCCGGGCGTCGGCCGATCGGAGGTCAGGGGTGGGGAGGTCCGCGCAGGCAAACGCGCGGGGCCGGAGAGGACCGTCGATCCGCACCCATCCGGTCGGAGGGTGCCTCCGGTAGAGATGCGATGCCGGTCCGGCAAACCCCCGGCGGCCGTGCTCTTCCTCATGCAGGCCCTCAGGGATCCCGACGTGGGCCTGGTTCGGAACGTTGCCTTTCTTCATGAGATACATCGCAGGCCTCCCCACATTTTATTATTTATGATACATGCCGAAACAGCATGTCTTCGCTGAGGATCTTGTCATAGTCGATGATCGTTTTCTCCACGCCCTGGATCTGATCACGCTCGATATCCTTATAGAGAGCCTCCACGGTGCCGTGCACGAAGGTCCTCGCTTTCTCTTCGCCGTGCTGCCGCTGCGTCAATTCCAGAAAGACGCCGCTCTCGGGAAACAAGGGGTACGTGAACCGCTGCCTGAGCGGCCCGAACCCGTCACGCCCCTCCTTGAGCGGGCCGCTGAACCGCACGCCGTGCGCTTCCCACTCCCGGCAGACCGCTTCGATGTCGTCCACCTCGATGGCCACGTGCTGGACGCCCTGTCCGTACTTCTCGATGAACTCATTGATCTGGGACTTGACGGTCTTGTCGTTACCCAGCATGAGCGCGATCTTGGCGTTGCCGCGCTGGACCACCACGGTGTCCATGCTTGACTTGTCGCTTCCCACATCCCGTGCCGACCAGATCACATCGAACCCGAGGATCTTGGTGAACAGGTATTCGGCGGCGGCAAGATTCTTGACGCACAGGGTGATATGGTCGATGCCCATCGAGCTTTTCATGTGTGTTCCCTCCACACCAGGCGCGCGGTGTTTTTGTTATTGTGTCCACATTCGTGACGGAATCGCGTCAGGTCCGCTCTGAAAGTCTTGGGGCCGGAATATTCCCGCACGTAGCGTGTCATGTCGAACAGCGGCGCCGGGTTCAGTTCTTCAATCACGTCCGGTTTCCAGGTGATCTCCTGCTGGCTGATTCTGGTGATGAGCCTGTGCGGCCCCGTCAGTCCCAGGGGAACACGTTCGTACGCGCGAGCCATCACCATGATCTCGTTATCGAACATTGCGACGTTGATCTCGGGAGCCGAGCCGTGCCGCTTGAACGCGTGCGCAAGCCGTTGATAGGTCACGGACTTCAGCAGTTCCTCCCGGAAGGCATAGAAGATCTGGATGCCGGAGCGCCGCTGGTCTTCCATGACCTCGACCGCGTCGCTCATGAGATCGTTCGACGCGGCCTGCTCGGCCGAGATCACCAGCAGCCGGCGGACCGCTACGCCGCGGCGCACCGCCTCCTGGTTAGCCAGCAGGTAGTTGGGGTACAGCGGCTCGCCCTGCTTCCAGAGGTTCCAGTATTCCATCAAGGCGTCCACGGTACGTTCCGCCGTCTCCATCAAGCGGACCGGCTCGGTCACCGCCGCGCCGTTTTCGTACAGAAGGCAGTGGGCCTCCATCTGCCGCAGCTCCTTGCCGATGGCCTCGACCTTCCGCGGGAGGTAAC
Source organism: uncultured Nitrospirales bacterium (assembly GCA_964384595.1). Lineage (GTDB taxonomy): Bacteria > Nitrospirota > Nitrospiria > Nitrospirales > NS-4 > SCTG01. Next base: position 55,651 of record CAYLLY010000006.1, on the reverse strand, counting down.
GGGGATGGGACGGCACGTGCAGCATCACATCCACGGCCGTCCGGGCCAGCGTCCAGTACTCCTTCGCCTCAGCCGGGGCCCGATCCTTTTGCGCGACGAGCATGAGCTCAACGGGATTCTTCCCCAACAGCTTCGCCATCTTGATGCACAGCTCTTCCTTCGGGACCTTCAGGCCTCTCCGGAGATGATTGGCCTCCGGCTGCGCGATGCCGAGCTTGTGGGCCAGCGCGTAGTCGCTCTTGAGGTGCAGGCGATCCTTCAGCTCCTCCACGTAGCGGGTGATCTCCAGCATCGTCCTTTTTCGCCCTCTTGTGATGAGTCTACTCCAGTATAACAGAAACTATATATCATGCAATAGAAATATTACATCATTCTGAAGAAAATGTGCCATGCCAAGGCTGAACGAATTGATATATGAAATTTCTAACTCATTGTAGTAAAAAGCTTTTTTAGTGATAGATTTTTCTTGATGAAATGATATAAGTGCTGTATAATTTGACCGTAAACACGGCCAGCAAGGGGGGTGCACCATGACCTTCTATGATGAGATGCGGGCCTCGGTCCTGCGCCACGGCGCCATCAATAATCCCTACCTGGATCGCTTCAAAACCGGGGCGCTGAACGACGAGGAGTTCCGCCGGTTTGCCGTCGAGTTCTACAGCTTCGCCCGGTTTTTTCCTAAAATCCTGGTGGCCCAGTTGGTCAACACCGAGGACGAAGCCGTCGCCGACGAGCTCACCACAGTGCTGTATTCGGAACTGGGGGACGGGCGGCCGAAGAACCGGCACGAGCTGCTCTATCGGGACTTTCTACGCTCGGTCGAAATCAACGTGCATGACGCCATGACGCGTCCCATGCTGCCCTCGACGCGAGCTTACATAGAGGGCATGGAGCGACTGTACAGCAGCGGCAACCACGCCCTGGCGCTCGGCGCCTCGTTCGGACTGGAGAACATGGCCATCACGATGTGGGACCACCTGATACCCGGCCTGACCGTCCTGATGTCCACCCGGTATCCCCAGATGGACATGACATACTTTACCTTCCACCGTGAACTTGAGGCCACCCATGAAGCAGCGATGAAGAAGGCGGTGGCCGCTGTGGACGGATCGGAGTCGGATGGTTTCGGTAAAATGTCGGAGCGCGAGCACGAAGATTTCAGCCGGGGTGTGAAAGCAGTGCTGGACTATCTCGAAGGATTCTGGATGGGCCTGGACAGCAGGCCCGTGAGCCACGCCGCCTAGACCGGACTGGCCGTTGCGGGCCTCCCTTCGCCGATCAACTCCGCCACAGGGACAGGCTCCGGGAGTCCGGCCAGTTTCAGGGAAATCGTTCCGCTGAGCTCGAACCCTACACGGAGGAACTTGCCGGTCTCCGGACCCACGAGGATCTGACCCGGCGCCGATGCCTCTTCAAGGCGGGATGCCAGGTTCACCGCGTGGCCGATGACGCTGTACTCCGCCCGCTTCCGGGTGCCCACGCAGCCGGCCACCACTTCGCCGGTATTCAAACCGATCCCGATCCGCAGGGGCTCCAATCCCATCTTGCGCCGTGCCGCGGACAGCTCCTCGACCGCGTCTCTCGCCCGCAGGGCCGCCCGTGCTGCGGCACACACGTGATCCTCGTTCGGTAACGGCGCACCGAACAGAGCCATCAGACCATCACCGATGAACTTGTTGAGAATCCCGCCCTCCAAGTAGATCGCGTCAATCACCCGGACAAATATATCGTTCAGCGCCGAGACGGCTTCCTCCGGTTGAACCCGTGCCGAGAAGGATGAGAAGCCACGCACGTCAGTGAACAGGACCGTCACCATCTTGCGGTCGCCCCGTTTCCAAAAATCTTCCGGGTTGGCCAGGACGAACTCTGCCACCTCCGGCGTGACAAACTGGCCAAAAGTTTCCCGCACTTTCTCCATCCGGGCCAGACTGGTATAGGCCTGATCCAACTCGGCACGCAATGCCTGTTCACGAGCCAGTTCCCGGGACAGTTGCCGTTTTGCGATACACCGCTGCACCGCAGTCAGGAGCGTATCCAGCGAGAACGGCTTGATCAGGTAATCGAAGGCGCCGGCCTTGATCGCCTGGACGGCAGTGTCGAGGGCGGGGTAGGACGTCATGACCAGGACATCCGCGCTCCCGAGCACCCGGGCGCGACGGACCAGCTCGGTCCCGTCCACATCGCCCGGCATCACGAGATCGGTGATGACGATGTCCCAGTCTTCGCCCAAGTGTTTCACCGCCTCCTCTCCGGATTCAACCGTCGAGACGTGATGCCCGGCGTAAGACAGGGTTTGGCGACAAACGTCGCGGATGTCCGCTTCGTCGTCAATTACGAGAATCTTCATTCGCGATGGGTTACCTGTCCTCGAATCCGTAAAGTGACTCATCCAACACTTCCCGGACCTTCCGCGCCAGGGCGTCCGGAGTGAACGGCTTTTGCAGATACGCGACCTCTTCCTCAAGCACGCCGTGGCGCACCACGGCGTCATCTGTATAACCCGACATGTAAAGCATCTTCATGGCCGGACGCGAGGACTTCAGGCGTTCGGCCAGCTCGCGCCCGCCCATGCCGGGCATCACCACGTCGGTGACCAGCAGATGGATCGGCCCCTCGCAGCCTCCATGGAGCCTGAAGGCTTCATCGCTGTGGCGCGCCACCAGCACGGTGTAGCCTCTTTGTTCAAGAACGGCGCCGGCCAGACCCCGAACCACTTCATCGTCTTCCACAAGCAAGATAGTCTCTATGCCGCGTGGGGACTCCGCCGACACGACATTTCGTTCGATGGTCTCAACAGCTTCAGCAACGCGCGGCAGGTAAATCTTGAACGTCGTGCCGCGCCCTGGCTCGCTATAGACCCAGATGTAACCGCCGCTCTGCTTGATGACCCCGTACACGGTGGACAGCCCCAGCCCCGTGCCCCTGCCCTGCTCCTTGGTGGTAAAGAAGGGCTCGAAGATGTGAGCCTGGGTCTCCGCGTCCATGCCCAAGCCGGTGTCGCTGACCGTCAGCTTCACGTACGCCCCAGGCGGGACCAGCCCATGCCGATCCACGTAAGCCTGGTCCAAGTCGGCGTTCATGGTCTCGATGGTGAGTGTGCCGCCATGGGGCATGGCGTCACTGGCATTCACCACCAGGTTCATGATGACCTGCTCGATCTGGCCCACGTCGGCCTTGGTGCGCTCCAGTGCCCGATCCAGGACCGTGACCAGGGTGAGGTCCTCTCCGATCAGCCGCCGCAGCATCGGTTCCATGGCGGCCACGACGTCATTCAGATCGATGACCTTCATCGTCAGCACTTGACGGCGGCTGAACGCGAGCAATTGACGGGTCAGCGCGGCGGCCCGTTCGGCCGCCTTCTTGATCTGTCCGGTATTTCTCCGACGCACCTCCTCGGAGCCCACGCCGCTCAACAAGAGCTCGCTGTATCCCATGATGGCCGTGAGCAAGTTGTTAAAGTCGTGGGCGACTCCGCCCGCCAGACGCCCGATCGCTTCCATCTTTTGCGACTGGAGGAGTTGCTGCTCAAGCCGCTTGCGCTCCGTGATGTCTTCGACGGTCCCTTCGTAGCACAGCAACGTTCCCTGCCGGTCACGGACGGCGCGTGCGCTTTCCGAAATCCAGATCACGCTGCCGTCCTTCCGATAGACCTGCGCCTCAAACCCTGTGACGGCGTCGTGCTCTTCCAGTAAGCGCCTGAACTCGTTGCGACGATCCGGGTCCACGTAAACCTGGCGCCTGATGTCCGTGACGGCCTCAATCATTTCGCGGGATGACTCATAGCCATAGAGGCGCGCAAGGGCCGGATTGGCGCTGATGTAGCGTCCGTCGGACGTGGTCTGAAAGATGCCTTCGACGGCGTTCTCGAAGATGGAGCGGTACTGCTCTTCCGCCAGCCGCAGCGCCTCATCGGTCCGCTTGTGCTCGGTGATGTCCTGCATATTGCCGGCCATGCGAACGGCGTTGCCGCTTGCATCCCAGAGAGCCTGGCCACGGGCTCTGAACCAGCGGTACGCTCCTCCCTTGGTCCGCAGCCGATACTCCGCCTCGTAGGGAACCTTGCGCTCGATGTGCGCGACCAGAGCTTCAACCACCCGTTCCTTATCCTCGGGATGCAGGAGCTTGGCCCAGCTCTCCAGCACGTTCGGAAACTCCTCTTCGGTGAAGCCCAGCATTTCCCGCACCCGCGGCGACCACCAAACCGGCGTTCGGGGCGAGTGCCAGGGCTCCCCCGGCAGGAGATGGCCGTCCCACAGGCCCTCCTGGGACCCCTGTACGGCCAGATCGAATCGCTCCTCGCTGGCGCGCAACGCTTCCTGCGCGCGCGTGCGCTCGGTGATGTCACGAGAGATGGCCAAGAGCTTATCGGGCGCACCGCTTGCGTCGAGCAAGGGCGTGATGAGCACGTCCCACCATTTGGGCTTGCCCGTCGCCGTCGGGTAGAAACCGAGGAACCTGCCGACACCCCCGGTGCGAGCGGCTTCAATCGCTACGCGCGCTTTCTGCTTGTATTCGCCTTGCCAGAACTCGACCCACTGACGGTTCAGGAATGGGGCGGCGTCGTGGATTTCCAAACTCTCCATGCCGCCCTTGCTCATGAACAGCAGCCGCCCTTCCAAGTCCAAGACCTTGATGCAGTCCGGGCTGTTTTCGAGGATCCGGTTCTTGAATGCTTCACTCTCGCGCAACGCTTCGTCCGCCCGCTTGCGCTCGGTGATGTCCTCGCAGACCACCAGCGCCAACGGCTTGCCAGCCGAGTCTTGAATGATCCGGACGTCCTCCCGCACCCATAACACGCGGCCGTCCTTCCTGACTTTACGCAACTCCCACTGGTGGACCTGTGTTGGTGCCTGAAAGGCGACGTGCAAGCACTCCATCGCCTTCTGCCGGTCTTCCTCGTGAAACACGGTCAAAACGGAACGTCCCACTAACTCGCCTACGCGATAACCTAACTGTTCCGTGCCGAACTGGTTGACAGAGAGGACTGTGCCATCGGCATCCACGGTGAAAAGCATCGAAGGGTTGTCGTCGTACAAGGCCCGGAACCGTTCCTCACTCTCACGCAGCGCTGCCTCCATCCGCTTACGCTCGGTGATATCAAGGCAACTTCCAATGTACCCGGTGAAACTCCCACTGTGGGCATAGAACGGCCGGCCCGCATCCACGATCCAGCGATACTCTCCATCGTGCCGCCGCAGGCGATATTCCATCTCGAACGGCACCCGCGCCTGAAACGCTTGCAGGTACGTGTCGAAGCAGCGGTCCCGATCCTCTGGATGAACGCCTTCGCTCCAGCCGTCCCCCAGTTCCTGCTCTATCGTCCGCCCTGTGAAGGTCAACCAACTCTTGTTGAAGTAATTGCACTTGGCGTCCGTGCCGGCTGCCCAAATGGGCGATGGAAGCTCATCGAAGAGTTGCAAGCGAAAGTCGCGGGAGGCTCTGAGCGCTGCGATCTTTTTGATGGAAGTGTGATTTGTTCTGATCCGGGCCTTCGTCCGCGCACCGGCATTCCCTGCCGTTTTTTTTCCGCGCCGTCGCTTCCCCTTGGCCAAAGCGACCCCCCTCATGAAGGGAACGCCCTGACCAGAACAAAGCTGCCCAGACCGCTATCCCTACAAGGGCGGTATTCTTATCAAGACAGATGGGAAAGTCCAGTCAAAAGTTGGAACAAATTGAGACATTGAGCTAGGTTCTCTAATACGCAACCAGGAAGGCGGAGTGACCGACTTGCAGGCTCAGTGTCCAGCGAGGACCATGCTCGCCTGGATTGCAAGCGCGAGATGCTCCAGATCAAAGGGCTTGCCGACGATATCGACTGCCCCCAGGTCCAACGCTTCTTTCAGCAGTTTCCCGTCCTGGATGCTGGTCAACATCATGATCACGCCTTCGTAGTTCTTGGCCCGCAACTTGCGCAGCACCTCGACCCCGTTCATGCCCGGCATATGGATATCCAGGACAATGAAGTGGGGCCGTTCCGATTCGGCCATTGCCAGAGCCGCCAAGCCGTCTTGCGCGGTCAGCACGCGAATGCCTCGGGTCGGCAAGAACTGCGTGAGCAAGTCGCGGATCTGCTCATCGTCATCAACGATCAGAACCGTGCGCTGCCCTGGCGCCTCGAACAGCCTGCTGACAGCTTTCGCAGAGCGCGGTGGGGGAGAAGCGACTGGCATGCTCTGTTGGGGAGGCGCTTGCTGTATCTTCTCCATGAGGGCTTCAAATGGAACACCCTTGCCCAGAAAATCGGTGACACCCAGTTCTCGGGCCTGATCGTCCATGTAGTCCGACGCGGCTCCTGTCAGAATGAGGACGGCGGCATTGGAGTCGATCTCGCGGATCTTCTTGAGCGCCTCAATGCCGTTCATATCCGGCACTTGCAGGTCCAGGAACGTAACGCGCGGACGCCGCTGCCGAAACAACTCGATGCCTTCCTTCCCGGTAACCGACGTGTACACCTCATGGCCGTGCTGGCTGAACTCCGCTCTGAGCAGGTCGCAGAGCATCTGCTGTTCATTGATCACGAGAATCGTCGCCATGGCAGGCCATTGTCGATTAGGTCAGATCGGAAAGTCCAGCCATAAGTTCGGAGCAGATTGAGAAAATCAGGCAGGCTTCTTAACTATGGAGGCGCTTCAGGATTTTCGGTGGGTAACCGCCACTCAGCTTTGAGCTACCCCCCGGCAAGCTGTACCGAAGACGCTTCGTTGACCAGGCCCTCGGGTCCTCCCCGGGACGTCTCCGCCTCCGGGTCCACGTTCGGTAGGATGAACTGCTCGGCCTCCCTGAGGTCCTTGATGTCACGGAGAGCCGGGAGACTGCCCAGGTCCTTGAGGCCGAACGCCTGCAGGAACTGCTTCGTCGTGCCGTACATGATGGGGCGGCCGGGAATGTCCTTCCGGCCGACGATGCGGATCAGCCGGCGATCGAGGAGCGTCTTGAGCACCCCGGCGGTATCCACGCCCCGGATCTGCTCCATTTCGGCGCGGACCAGGGGCTGCTTGTAGGCGATGATCGCCAGCGTCTCCATCGCCGAGCGCGACAGCCTGGCGCCGGCCTTGGCCCTTTCCAGCCGCTTGATCCACGGCGCGCAGTCCGGGCGCGTGGCGACCTGGAACCCGCCGGCGACTTCGACCACCTGGAGCCCGCGGCCCTCCGCCGCGTAGTCGGCCTGGAGCGCCCGCAACGCGCTTAGCAGTTCGGGCCGGGCGACGCCTTCCACCACCCCCAGCAGCCGATCCACCGAAAGCGGCTCGCCCGACGCAAAGAGAACGGCTTCCACAATGCCCTTGAGACCGGACAGGGCGCCGCCGTCGCCATGCCCATTTCCGCTGTGCTCGTTGCGCTCCAGCCCCGCGTCTTCCGTTGCCGCCGTCATCATAGTTCAGTCTCCCCTGTTTCAGCATCCTCCGCCGTCGCCGGAAGGAACGCCCGCGACAGGAGGATGGCGCCGAAGGCTTCCGCCTGATACGCCCGAACCAATTTGATCCGGATCAATTCCAGCAATCCCAAAAACGTCACGATCACGAACAGCCGCCCTTCCTCGGGCATGAACAGGGACTCGAACGGAATTGCGGCCTCGTATTCCAGCCGTTCAAGAATGTAATTCATCCGGTCCTTGACCGTCAGGTGATCGGGCGTCACCTCCACAAACGCTTTCCCCGGAGTCCGCTGAACGATATCCTGGAAGGCGTCCACCAGGTCGAACAGCGTCAGCTCCAGCGGCTCTTCGAGGTCCTCTCCCTCCGGGGACAGATTGGAAATCTGTCCCCGTTCAAAGAACGCCGGCCGGCCGAAGACTTCACGCCATTGCCGTCCCCGCTCGACCAGCTCCGCCGCGGCTTCCTTGAACTGCTTGTACTCCAGGAGCCGGCGGACCAGCTCGGCACGGGGATCCTCCCCGCCGTCTTCATCCTCGTCCCCGTCGGTTTCCACCGGCAGCAGCATCCGCGACTTGATATGAATCAGCGTGGCCGCCATCACCAGAAACTCCCCGGCGACTTCCAGGTTGAGGTATTTCATCAAGCTGATGTAGTCGAGGTACTGCTTCGTGATCGCGGCGATCGGAATATCGTAAATGTTGATCTCGTTCTTTTTGATCAGATGGAGAAGCAGATCGAGCGGACCCTCGAACTCGTCCAGGCGGACGAGATAGGCGGCCTCGAGGGTCTCTGCCCCGGTGTCGAGCGGCTCCGGCATAGGCTTATAAATATACCAGATTTAGCGATGAAGGCAAGCTTTCCATCAAGATATGGGGGAAACGCGCCCTACCCCCTTTTCAGGATAAGAATGAAGACGGCGAGAAAGACGGCCAGCGCCCCGGCGACGACGGCCAGGAGGAGAGGGTTCTCGAACCCGACGGACGAGCGGGGGCTGGCGAACTTGGCGCGGGTGAAATTGGGCTCCTGCTGGTAGAAGACCTTGGCAAAATCATCCTTGGCTCTGAAGTCGGCGTCGGAAAAATTGACCTCACCGCGGAAGGTGGCGCGGCGGAAATAGGCGTCCGCGGTGAAGACGGCATGCGTGAAAAAGACGTTCCGCTCGAAGACGGACTCGGAGAAGTCGGAGACCCCCTCGAACGTGCTGCCCGAAAAGCCGGCGCCCATCTTGAAATAGGCGCGCGAGAAACTCGACTCCTTCTTGAAAGTGACCGAGAGGAAATTGGTCAACCCGCTGAACCCCGCGCGCAGGAACGTCGCCGGCTCGTGGAAGACCGCCTGGTAATAGCGGGCATTACCCGCGAAGGCGGTTTTCTCGAAGGTCGTTTTCTTGTCGAAGATGCAAGAGAGGAACAAGGCGTCGCCGAGGAACACCGCCTCGTCGCTTTCGACCGGCCCCAGGAAAATCGTCCGGGAGAGGTCCACGGTCTTGGCGAAGGTGGTGCCCCGGAACGCGACCGGCCCTTGGATGACCACCCTGTCGTCGAGCATCCGGTGCTCGACCATATCGGGCTTGAGCTGGGTGTCCAGCATGCCGTCAACGATCGAATCCCGGATGGAGAAGGGACCGCGTATCACGCGGACTTCCGTGACGCGGGACTGCGAGAGGCCGGCACGCGCCGAGTCCGGCAACGTCACCGAAGCCAGCGGCACGGGAGGAAGCTGGGTGAGCAGGAGATCGCCGGAAACGACGGCGTTCGCGATGGAGACGCCCTTGCCGGCCTTCAAGGCCTGAAGAATCTCCGCAGCCGGGATGGCCTGGGCGGCGCGCTCCGGCTTGGAGCACTCCGGGCTGACGTGGCGGACGAACAGGCCGGGCGCGCCGGCGATCTCCCGCGCCACCGTGCAGGACGCCCCGGCGACGGTCCCCGGCAGCGAAAGCAGCGCGAGGAGGGGAACGAACAACCCACGCATCATTTAGCGCGTACGATGATCTCCACCCGCCTGTTCCGGCTCCGGGACTGCGAGCCGTCGCTCGCCATGGCAGCGTGGGGCTCCGCATACCCGACGGCGGACAAACGCGACGGGGCGGCCACGTCCTGGGTCTTCAGGTATCGGAGCACGCCGTTGGCCCGCGCGACCGAGAGGTCCATACTGGAAGGAAAGCGGCTTGTCTGGATCATCACGTCGGTATGGGCCTCGACTCTGATCTCCTTGTCCGTGCCGTCCTTGAGGGCGACGGCGATCCGCTTCAGGACTTTCAGTCCTTCCGGCCTGATGGTCGCCGACGCGGAATTAAAGTAGAGGGCCGGCTCCAGGAGCTCGATGGTGACCCCCCCGTCCCCCCGCCGGATGGACCCGTTGCCATTGGCCACCTCGTCCTTGAGCGCGGCTTCCAGAGCCGGGGATGGCTTCTCCTTCTCAGGCACCGCCGGGGGTTTCGGCGACATCGAGGCCTCCATCTGCCGGAGCGCGACGGCGTGCTCCTCAGCCTTGGCGGCGAGCGCGGCTTTCTCGGCCTCCCTGGCGGCCAGCGCCGACCGCGCCGATGCGGCCTGCTCGGCCAGGGCTGCTCTGTCCCGGTTCACCTGCTGGAGAGTCGCGGCCAGGTCCTTGGCCTGCCTGGCCAAGGCCTCGTTTTCGGCCTTGAGCGAAACCGCCTCCTGCTGGAGCCGCTTGCTCTCCGCCAAGGCCCGCGCCGATTCATTTTTGATGGCCTGATTTTCAGCTTCGACCTTTTCGAACGCTTCGCGCAGCGCGCCGTGCATGTTCAAGGGGACGCATCCCCCGATGAAAACGGAGATCAGGAGCAGGGCAGGCAGTACACGCGTCATATCAGACTCCAATTGGAACAAGGAAGTTGGCCCAGAATAGACGTGTCTCGGGGAAGAATCAAGTGCTCCGCGGTGACGTTCCTGACCCTCCATCTGACCCTAGCGGGGGAAGGCGGCAGGGTTCACGACGATTTCCACTCGCCGGGCGCGGCTCTCCGCCTGAACGTCTCCATCCGGTTTGGTCGCCCTGGTCGGGCCATAGCCGACGGCCATCAGTGTCGCCCACCTGACAAGTCCGAATTTCTCCAGAGAGCGAACCACCCCCCCGGCCCGCGCGACCGACAGTTCCGTTTGTGAAGGCGTCCGTTCCGACCGTTGGGGAGGTTCGTCGGTATAGCTTTCCACCCGAATGTCTTTCTCGGCGCCCTCCTTGAGGACATCGGCGATGCGCTTCAACACTTTCAACCCTTCCGGCTTGATGGTGGACGAGCCGGCGCCGGTATAGAGCACGTGTTCCATCAATTCCACGGACAGGCCCCTGTCTCCACGCCGAACGGCGGCGGCGCCCTTCGCCAGTTCGCCCTTCAATGCCTGCTCCATGGCTCGGGCGATCTTCTCGCGCTCAGAGTCCGTTGCGGAAACGGTCGGCAGGACGGCCGGTACTCGTATGGTCGGCGCGGCGCGCGCCTCCCGTTTGGCGATGAGCGACGCCGTCAAGGCCTCCCGTTCCCGGTTCTCCTGCTGGAGGCCCGCTTCGAGCTCCTTGACGCGCCCGACCAAGGCGTCGTGGGACGCCTTCAGCGGCGCCGTTTCCCGCTGGAGTTGCTGGAGCTGCGACGTCGCTTGCGCCAATTCAGTCTTGGCCGACTGCTGCTCGGTTTGGACTCTGTTGTAGGCCTCACGGAGCGCCGTGTAACGATTGAACGGAATGCAGCCCCACAGCGAGCTTGACACGAGGAGTATGAGCAGCAGATTACGCGCCATGATGAACTCCACTCGCGCTTAGGATAGGCGGCTTTCCCGGAAGAATCAAGCGCGCAAAACGGTGCCAGGCACACTTAATACTCCCATTGCAAAGGAATCGCGACGTTCTGTACACTACGTCCATGGTGCTGGCGTACGTGGCCGACCCCTTAGATGAAGAACACTCCCGAGGCCGCTTTTACCACGTGTGCCGCGGGGTCATGCAGAAGGAAGAAGTCTTGCCGCCCCCGCCCGACGAGCCCATCGCCTGCACGGCCTGCGGCGTCGAGCTGGAACACGAGGACTTCCTCGACGCGCAGATGAAGGGGTCGGCGTAGCTTACGACCGTTTCAGGTGGTCGAGAAACGCCCTGGGGGTGACGACCCGGACCGACTCCACGCGGCCCAGATCGAGCAGGTCCGCATCCCCACTGACGATCCACGGCACGGAGGCCTCCACCGCGCAGGCGACAAACTTCGCGTCATCAGGGTCACGCACCGGCTTGAGGGACGAGGTTTTGACCTGAACGGGCTCGAAGAACGGAAGAATCTCTTCCTCCAGCAGACTTCGGATGTCGTCCGGTGTCAGGCGGAACTTCGGATACGCCAGGGCCCGCAGGTATTCATCGAGGATCGGAGGGGACAGGACCGGATGGAAGCGCGATGATCGCCACGCCGGCGCCAACGGGGATGGAAGACCGTCGAAAAGGAGCGCGGAGATCAGGACGTTGGTGTCCAGGACCGCCCGGATCACGATGGACGGCGGCGGGCGCGGGCCCAACGGATCGCGTCGTCGATGTCCTTGGGCGTCAACCCCAGGTCCTTGATCTTGCGGCGCACGGTCGCCAGTTTCGTGCCGGGTTCGGAAATGGCCACGGGGCGCAACACCACAGCTCCTTCGCGGAGCGTCACGTCAAAATAATCGGTCTCGGGGAGCGCCGTGACGATCTTCTTGGGCAGCGTGATCTGATTCTTCGATGTCTTCTTGGCCAGCATTCCTTACTTCCTTGTTGTAAGGATACCGTACTTTTCACGCCACTGCAACCCTCGGCCTAAACACAGGAAGGGGGACAGGCACCGCTCGGAAGCGGAGCCAGTCCCCCCACGCTAGCGGTAATTGACGTACTGGAGATCGATCCCGAAGTCCTTGCCTTTGAGAAACGCGATCACGGCTTGCAGCTCGTCCCGGCTCTTGCTCACCACCCGCACCTGGTCGCCCTGGATCTGGGCTTGCGCCTTGAACTTGCCGTCCTTGATCTCCCGGGCAATCTCTTTCGCCTTCTCGGCCGTGAGGCCGTTCTGAATTTTCGCGGTCTGCCGCACCGTCCCTCCCAGCGCCGGCTCCACGGGCCCGAACGCGAACGCCTTCACCGAGACGCCGCGCTTGATGAGCTTGGCCTTCAGGATATCCACCACGCTCTTGAGCTTGTATTCGTCGTCGGACACGATCACCAGCTCGCTCTCCTTTTCCTTGAGCGTCAGCTCCGTCTTCGTGCCCTTGAAATCAAACCGCTGGTGGATCTCCTTCAGCGCCTGGTCGATCGCGTTCTTGGCCTCCTGCATGTCCACCCTGGAGGCCACATCGAACGAGTTCTGATCCGCCATCCCGCCTCCTCCGCAAGAAATAATGGGGACAGTCCCCATTATTTCCGGGGACTGCCCCCATTTTCCTAATCCCTCTCTTCTCCGTCTCGCTGAAAACAGCCCTAGTTATTTTTCTTCTTCTTCTTTTCGTCGTCTTCCGGTTTTGCTTTCTTCTCTTTCTCCGTTGGAACCTCGGGCGCGCCAAGACCCGGCCCACCTGGGGTCTCGATCACGCCGGGAGCCGGCTCACCGCCGCCCACCGGCTCCAGGATCTGGACTCCGACAGGCTCCACTCCTTCCACGCCGAACAACACGCCGCCGCCCGTTATTTCAAGGACCTGCGATCCGAGGGACTTGAAGATGTTCTCCGGGAGCACGCCGCTCGTCAGCAATTCCGACGGCCCGGATTGCTCGGTGACCAGAGCTGCCTGGATGCCGATCAGGAGATCGTTGATTTCCGCAGCAGCGCTGGAAAGGCCCTGGTTGATGAAGCATCCATCTGCCACCGAACATGCCCCGCTGTTGAAGGTGATCGCCGGCAGAGGATTGTCCGGGAGCACTAACAGGCTTGCCCCCGCGTCCCCGACCTTCTTCCCCGCAGGAACAGTGAAGGTAATTCCCCCATTGGCCGTGATATGGGTACTCGTGCCCAAAGCGACGATGCTGTCCCCGGCCGTGAGAGTCAGGCTGTTGAAACTGTTCCCGGCGCCCGCATTGATGCCCCCGCCGGCCGTCAACGTGCCCGCCCCGGCCACAGACAACCCGCTGAATGTGAGCGCGCTCCCCGACATTCCGGTAAGCGTGACGCCCACTGTCGTGCTGCTCAGTGACAGCGCGTCTCCCGCCGTCACATTCAACACGCCGCCCACCGTCGAGGGGCCGGCCAGGCTGGCATTACCGGCCGATGTCCCTGTCACGTCGCCGCCGGTGGTGAGCGAGCCCGCGCTGAGGGCGCCAATGGACGTGAATGTCGCGGTGGTGCCGGCCGTCAGGGTGGTCACCGAGAGGTCACCGCTCGTCGTCGTCGTCAACGCGGCGCTGTTCGCGCCCCCCGCCGTCAGTGTTCCGACTGAGAGGTTCCCCGCGTCGTTGGTGATGACGACCGCCCCGTTCCCCGTCGTCGCCGTCGTCACCGCCAGGGTCTGCCCGCCTGTCTGATCGAACGTGATGCTGCCAGTCCCCGTTGTCAGCGACGTCGCCGTCATCGCAGCAACCGCCAGGCTGTCAATGTCGATGTTGCCGTTCGTCGTATTGGCGGACAGGGTCGAGGCCGTCCCTGTGATCTCCAACGTTCCTGCTGCGCCGATACCCGTGCCCGCGTTCAGAACAATCGTCGCCGCCACGATGTCCGCGCCGGCATCCGCGCCCGACTCCTCGATCGCCCCGACCGCCGTCACTGTCACCGTGTCGCCCGTCGCGTCCACCAAACCTACGAACACGTCCCCGCTCGTCGTCGTGGTCAACGTGATGTTCCGGCCCGTCCCTCCCGCCGTGACCGCCGTCGCCGTCAGGGTTCCGCCGTCGTTCGTGATGACGATCGCCCCGTCCGTCGTCGTCGCCGTTGTCACGGCCAGGGTCTGCCCGCCCGACTGATCGAACGTGATGCTCCCCGTCCCCGTCATCAGCGTCGTCACGGTGGTCGCCGCCGTCGCAATGTTGTCCACATCCACATTGCCCGTCGTACTGTCGATCGTCAGCGCCGCCCCGGTGATCTCCAACTGACCCGCCGCGCCGATGCCCGTGCCCGCGTTCAGATCAATCGTCGTCGCCACGATGTCCGCCCCGGCGTCCGCGCCCGACTCCTCGATCGCTCCCGCCGCCGCCGTCACCACCACCGTGCCGCCCGCCGCGTTCACCGCCCCCACCAGCGCATTGCCGGCCGTCGAGGTCAGGTTGACCGTCCCCCCTCCCGTCACCGTCACCACCGTGAAGCTCGCCCCGTCCGTCTCCGTGATGAACACCCCGCCCGACCCCGCGCTCGCCGTAATCGTGTCCGCCGTGGTCAGGATGTTCGCCCCACCCGTGCCGATGCCGCTCGCCGCGCCGCCGGTCGCCAGCACCACCGTGCCGGCCGCGCCGCTGTTCAGCAGCGTCGCCGCCGTCTGGGTGATCGAGCCGCCCGTCGCGTTCACGCCCGTCGCCGTCGTCACCGTGATCGTGCCGCCCGCGCCCGTCGTGATGTTGTTCAGCGCCGCGGCGCCCGTGCCGCCGCCCGCCGCGTTCACGCTGATCGCCACTGCGCCACCCCCCGCATTGCCGGTCGTGATCGTGCCGCCGACGTTCTGCGTGAAGCCCTCCGCGCCCGCGCCGTTCGTGTTCGCCATGATCGTGATCGTCCCGTCCGTCGCGTCGCCCAGCGCCGCGTTCAGCGTCACCGCGTCGCCGCTGGACAGCGTGATCGTCCCCGTCCCGGTGTTCGTCGCCCCGGCGATGGTCAGCGTCCCGCTGGTCGAGGTCAGGCTGATGTTGCCCGCCCCCGTCGCCGTCGCCGTGAAACTCGCCCCGTCCGTTTCCGTGATCGAGACGCCGCCGGTGCCCGTCGTCGCGGTAATCGTGTCCGCCGTCGTCAGGATACCCGTGATCCCGCTCGTCGGACCGCCGGTCGTCAGCGCCACCGTGCCGGCCGCGCCGCTGTTGAGCAACGTCGCCGCCGTCTGGCTGATCGAGCCGCCGGTCACGTTCCCGCCCGCCGCCGTCGTCACCGTGATCGTGCCGCCCGCGCCGGTGGTAATGTTGTGCAACGCCGCCCCGCCCGTGCCGCCCAGATTGTTATTGACGTTGATCGCCACCGCAGCGGCCGTTGCATTGGTCGTGGTAATTCCCGCAATCTGCGCATAGCCATTTGCGTCCGCGCCGGCGGTGTTCGCGTTGATCGTCACCGTCCCGCCGGCGTTCACGGCCTGAATGACGCTGATGGCGTCCACCGCGCTCAGTTGGATGGCGCCGGTCGTCATCAACCCCACGCTACCCACCGTGCCGACGAAGAAGCTGCCCGCCTCCACGAACGTCACCACCCCGGTGTTACCCGCCAAGGTAGTGATCGCGTTGGCATTGGGCAGGTTGAGGGTGTAGGTGCCGCCCACGCCCTGCAGGTCCAGCCCCGCTGCGACAATGGCCTGGGACTGGGTCACCGTGCTCGTGCTGGACAGCGTCGTGTTGCCGGTCGTCGTCAGGCCGATCGTGTTCACTGTCCCGATGTCGAAGCCGCCGCTGTCATCCCGGAAGCTCACGGTGCCGGTGTTGCCGGCCAGTGTCGTCACATTGTTGGCGGCGCTGGTCAGGGTGTGCGTGGCGCCTGCGCCCAGCAGCTCCAAACCGGCGGCCGTGATGCTGTCTGTGCCGGTCGTCTGTGAGACCGTGCCTCCGCCCACCGCATTCAAGGTCACATTGCCCGCTGTCGCGACCGAATTGGTGCCACCGCCCGCACCAAATCTGATTCCGGTGCCGCCGAGGCTCTGCAACACGATATTGCCGGTGGCACTGCTGATCGTGTTGGTGCCGAGTTGCAGATCAATGCCCGCAGCGGTCGCACTACCCGTGCCGGTGATGGAGATAGCGCCCGCGCCGGTCGATTGCACGCTACTCAATGTCCCGGTGGACGTAACCAGATGCACCCCGAAGCTGTTGCCGGTCCCGGCGGCTCCCGCCGTGCCGGCCACCGTCACATTGCCGCCCGCGGTGATCACGTCCGCACCGCCACCGATCCTAACCCCCATCTGGTCGCCCGCGGCGTTGTTCGCGCCGCTGCCGGTGATCGAGATGCCCGCATTGTTGGCGGCGGTGACCGTCGAGCCGTCACCCGTCATGAACACACCGATATCGGAGTTGGAGCCCCCCCCGTTACCCGCGCCGGTGCCCGTGATTTGAATCTGCGTGCCGGCTACAGCGCCGGTGTAAGTGACGTCGGCGCCGCTTTGGATAACAACGCCGTAGTTGTTAGCGCCGGTGCCGTTACCCCCTGTGCCGGTAATGGTGATGGCCCCGCCGGACGAGGTGACGAGGCTCGTCCCGGCAAGGTTCACACCATAGTTATCGTTCGTCCCTGCGCCGCCGGTGCCGACGATCGTGATCGTGCCGGTGGTGCTCTGCACCGTGCTCCCGCCGTCAATCGTGACGCCGACCTTGACGCTGGATCCCGCCAGGCCGGTTCCGCGCAGGCTGATGTTGCCCGCGCCACTGGTCAGCGTCGCGGTCGGGAACAGCGTGACGCCATGCAGCAAATCCGCCGAGCCGACCGCCGCCGTGGTCGCCGGGTTTGCCCCGCCGCCCAGCGTGATGTTGCCGCCGTTGCTGGCGATACTCACCGCACCGACAAGAATCCCCCCTGCCCCGCTCGCGTCGCGATCTGAATTCAGCTCCACGTTAAACGCATTGGTGGTCGTCACGCCGGCGCCCGCGTTGAACTTGATGTCGTCGTCGGCCCGCACGGTCAGGGTCTTGCCCGCCGCGCCGGTGCCCGTGAGCGCCGCCGCCACGACGACGTCGGAAGCGGCCCCCGTCGCCGTGAGATTGATGTCGTCGCCGGAGATGGCGCCGTTGACCGTCAGGTTGCCGCCCGCCGTCGAGATGGTGACCGCGTTGGTGGTCGTGCCCGCCGTGACCGGCCCGGTCACGGTGAGGCCCAGTGTGCTGTCCGTCAAGCTGAACGCCCCGACGCGCTCCACGGCCAGCAAGGTAGTGATCACGTTGGCGTTCGTCAGCGTGATGGTGCTGCCACCGACGATGCTCAGGCTGCTCGCCGTGATGATCTTGCCCGTGTTCTGGCTGATCGCCCCGGACAGGTTGTCGCCGGCCGCTTCGCCCAGCACCACCTGCCCGGAGGCCGCCGTGATGTCGCCCAGCGCCGCCGTCGTCCCGTCAATGATGCGGATCGCCGTGGCCGTATTGTTCGTCGTCGTCAGCGCGCCGGACATATTGATCGCGCCGTCGTTGGCATCCACCAGGATCGTGCTGTTCCCCGCGTTCACCGTCCCGCCGGTCTGCGCGATGCCCACGCCGCTCAGGCTCACCGCCCCGTTCGTGCTCGTGATGTTGCCGCCCAGGGTCAGAAGCCCGGCCCCGGTGGCATCCGAGTCCGCCGTCACCGTGATGGGCTGCGCGGTCGTGTTCAGCGCGCTGGTGGAGCCGAGGCTCAGGTCCAGGTGCGAGGTCACGGTGATGGTGCCGATCGAGGACGTCACCACATTGTTGACGAGCACGCCCGCGCCTGCCCCGTTTCCGGCCGACGCCAGGATAATGTTGCTCCCTGCATTGACGATGCCCGTCACGTTGAGCGCGGCGGCCCCCGCCAGATTGGCGACGCCGGTCGTCGAAATGAACGGCGCCGCGACCGCCGTGAAGGTCCGCTCCTGCCCGCCGGTCTGGTTCACCGTGACCGTCGAGCTGCTGTTGAGCGTGTTGCCGTCGGTGGTGGCCAGGAACAGATTGTTGTTCGTGGCGGTGACGTTCAACGGCGCGTCCACGGTCAGGGCGCGGGCGCCGGTGGGGTCGGACAGCAAGAAGGCGATCTGGTTATTCGTCCCGACGGTGGTCGCCGTGAGCGAACTCGTGGAAATTGAGCCGTTCACCTCGCGGATTTGAATGTTGCCGAAGCCATTACTCGCGGCAGTCGTTTGGACCAGGGTGAGCGCGCCCGCGCCGAGATCAATGTCAATGGCGTCGTCCTGCGTGTTCGTGAACGTCCCTGTCACCGCATCGAACACGATGGCCGTGGTTTTGCTGCCGATGGATTTGGCGGCCGTCAACGTGATGCTCGGCGCCGTGATGATCGTCGTCTCGACCAGATCGTCCAGGACGCTCTCGAGCGTGGACCGCGCGCTGATGCTGGTCGTCGCCGACAGAGAGCCCAGCGTCACGTCACCCGTCCCCGTCAGCGAGATGCTATCGGCAAGCGTCAAAGTCGGGCCCGCCAGCACTGCATCGGCCGGGAGCGTGATCGTGCCGCCGTTCGCGTCCAGGTTCGGATCGGCTGAGATCGTGATCGCGCCACGAGTCAGGATCTGCGCCGCCGCGCCGATCACCACGTCCTCCCCCGCCGTCACCCCGGCTCCGGAATTGTCGAAGTTGGACTGCATGGTGATACTGCCGCCGGCCATGTTGTCGCCGGTCTGGATGACAGAAGCGGCCACAATGTTGAGCTGATTAGCCGCGCGAAGCCGGATCGCCCCGGTGCCCGCCACCGAGATGTTGTTCACGGTGAAGGTGCCCAGGCCATCCAAGAAGACCTGGCTCGCCGGTCCCGCTACCGAGACGACTTGCTGCGTCGCAGTCGCGTTATTGGCGAACTGGATGGCGTTCGTGGTCGTGCCGACCGGGCCGGTCGTGGTGATGGAAACCGTCGCCGCAGTGGTCGCGATCTCGGCCGTGTTCGTGACGATGTTGTCCGAGGCCGAGGTCGCCGTCACACCGCCGGTGCCTGCGGTCAGCGTGATGGTGCCGGTGCCGGCATTCAACGCCGTGGCCGTATTGGCGCCGTCATCCAGGACGATCCCGCCCGTGCCGCTGTTCGAATTCACCACGATCGCCGCCCCCGCCGAGGGCGAGGCCGCCGTCGTAAACGTGATGGCCCCGCTCTGCGCCGCCGCCTCGCCGAACGTCAGCGTGTCCCCATCCGAAATCCGCGCCAACTCCGCATCGGTCAGGTTGATCCCCGTGACCGCCGCGTTGCCGCCCCCGATGCTCATCGCTCGAGTGTCTACCGAGGAGAATATCTGCACGCCCCCTGCTGCCCCCGTCGCCGTCACGCTCGCCGTCGCGTCAATCTCCATATCCGCCCCGCGCAGCCTGATCGCGTCCACGGACGTGTTCGCCGAGGTCACGTTGCTGCCCGCCAGCAGGCTCAAGGTGCCGGTGCCGTCGCCCGCAGCGCCGACGCTGTTGGCGTCGGCGGCAAACGCGCGGTCCGCCCCCAGCCTGATCTTGCCCGTGCCGCTCAGGATCGCCCCGTCCACATTCAGGCCGCCCCGCGCCGTCACAAACACGTTGGCGTTGTTGGCATTGGCCGAAATGTTGCCGAGGGTCAGGGTACCGAGCCCGTCCAGCCACACCACCGTCGGCCCCGTCACAGACCCGACCACCACCCGCTGCTGCGCCGGGTTGGCGTTGTCCGCGAATTGGATGGGTTTGGTGATGCTCCCGACAGGGCCGGACGTGTTCATCGTCACCGTCGCGCCGGTCGTCGCGATCTCGGCAAACGTGTTGCTTGTGTTCGTGGCGGTGATGCCGCCTGACCCCGCGTTCAACGCGATCGTTCCACTGCCCCCGTTCAGCGCCGTGGCAGGCGTTCCGGCTGCGTCATCGTCCAACTCGATGATCCCGGCGCCAAAATTGCTGTTGGCGACGATGGCGGCGGTGGTCACCGTGGCGTGAGCCGCCGTCACGAACGTGATTTTGCCGCTCTGGACGCCGCTCTCGCCGATGGTCAGCGTGTCGAAGTCCGTGAGCCGGTTCAGTTCGGCATCGTCGAGACTCAAGCCGGAACCGCCTACGGCTCCGATATGGATATTCGCAGTGCCGACTGAGTTGAAGATGCGGATGCCGCCGCCGCCGCCGGTGGCACTCACCACCGAGGTCCCGCTCAGGCTGATGTCCTGCGCCCGGATCGTGATCGCCGATGTCGTCGTATTGGCCGACGTCAGCGTGCCCGTCCCGGTCAGCGTCAAGGTGCCCGCGCCGTTCGCGTCGCTGTCCGCGTTGACCAGCAGCGTGCCCGTGCCGCTATTGACCGTGACAGCGTCGTTCACGGTCACTCCGCCGGCCGCCTGAATATCCACAGGGCCCGCCGTGGAGCTGATGTTTTGGCTGATAGTGATAGCGCCTGCCGGTGAGGTAAGCGTCACCGGCCCCGTCGTCGTGATCCCCGCCACGTCATAGCCTGTGTCGTCCCGGAAGCTCACCGTGTTCAGCGAGGCATTGTTCGCATCCAGGGTCGTCACCGGGTTGCTGAACCCATTCAACGTGAAGATCGCCGTGCCCGCATTGCCGTTGCTCGTCAGCGTCAGCGTCCCCGTCGCGATTGCCGCCGACTGGGTCACTGTTCCGTCCGAACTCAACGTCACCGATGTGTCCGTGGTCAGGGCGCCCACGGTCAGGTCCGCATCGTCGCGCAGCAGCGCGG
>CAYLLY010000006.1:18009-34742 GCA_964384595.1 uncultured Nitrospirales bacterium | reverse complement strand
CGTTGTTCTGGGTGTTGAGCTGGAAGTCCCCGCTGCCGGCGGTCTGCGCCGTCAGGGTCAGGGCCGGCGCCGTCAGCACGCCCGTCTGCGTCACCGTCCCGTCCGAGTGCAGCGTCACCGAGGTGTCCGTGGTCAGGGCGCCCACGGTCAGGTCCGCATCGTCGCGCAGCAGCGCGGTGTTCAGCAGGTTCGTCGAGCTGACCGTGCCCAGCACGTTGTTCTGGGTGTTGAGCTGGAAGTCCCCGCTGCCGGCGGTCTGCGCCGTCAGCGTCAGGCTCGGCACGCTGATCACCACCGACTGCGTCACCGTCCCGTCCGAGCTCAACGTCGCCGCCGTGGTCGCGCTGATCCCCCCCACGTTAAAGCCCCCGTCGTCCCGGAAGCTCACCGTGTTCTTCGAAGTAACGCCCGCGAACAGTGTCCCCACCGTGTTGGCCTGCGTGTCCAGCGTGAAGATCGCCGTCCCCGCATTGCCGTTGCTCCCCAGCGTCAGCGTTGACCCACTGATCGCCGCCGACTGCGTCACCGTCCCGTCCGAAGTCAACGTCGCCCCCCCGAACGAGTTGATCCCCGCCACGTCAAACCCGTCGTCGTCCCGGAAGTCCACCGTGTCCAGAAACGCATTGTTCGCATCCAGGGTGGTGATCGTGTTGGCCTGCGTGTTCAGCGTAAAGTCCGCCGAGCCCCCACCAGCATTGCTCGTCAGCGTCAGGTTCGGCACCGAAATCACGTCTGTCTGCGTCACCGTCCCGTTGGAGCTCAACGTCGCATCCGTGTCCGCGTTGATCCCCGCCACGCTAAAGCCCCCGTCATCGCGGAAGCTCACCGTATTCAACGAGACGTTGTTCGCGTCCAGGGTCGTGATCGTGTTGGCCTGCGTGTTCAGCGTAAAGTCCGCCGAGCCCCCACCAGCATTGCTCGTCAGCGTCAGCGTCGTCCCGCTGATGGCCGCCGACTGCGTCACCGTCCCGTCCGAGCTCAGGGTCACCGCCCCGGCCGAGTTGATCCCCGCCACGTCAAAGCCCGTGTCATCCCGGAACGAGAGCGCCGCTAACTGGTTCGTATCCGCATCCAGAGTCGTCACCGCGTTGTTCTGCGTGCCGAGCGTGTAGGTCGCCCCCGCCCCCCGCAGATCCAACGTCCCTGCTGTGATCGCTTCTGACTGCGTCACCGTAAAAGCTGCAGCCGTTAAAGTTGCGCTTCCCGTCCCTACATTAATGCCAGTGAGTCCACCGAGAGTTGCACTGCCAATGTTTACCCCTTGCGCCGGAGAATTGAAAAATGCGTTCCCTCCTTGTGTCCTAGCCTCCAAGTTGGTCACCGTCACGTTAATGGGCGAGGCAACGGCTCCGATCACGCCGGTGGTATTACCGGCATTGCTGATATCCAGCGCCGCCGAGGAAGCAATAATCAGCGAAGTTGCGGTCCGCACAATATCGCTGCCTGCGGTCTGCCCGCCTTGATTGATCAGGACGTGAGCGGCGGTCGCGGTAGTGAGGTTGGAAATTGTGATGTCGCCGGAATCGAAGCCCACGCCCGCCGCGTCGCCGGTGGACATGTTAATGGTGATATCGCCGGCGGCCGCGCCCGCACCCGCGCCGGTCGTGATCCCCGCGGTGTTCGCCATCGTGAAGACACCGGCAGTGCTTGCCGTGCGGTCGCCTTCGACAACATTGGCGTTAGAGCTATTGGCGGTGGCGGTAAAGAAACTACGCAAGGCCATGCTGTTGTTCAATAAGATACTGCGCCCAGCCTCGAGTGTCAGCCCAAAGTTCCCGGCATTGCCTGATGCATCTAAGCCTTCGGTGAGGGTAATGTCGTTACTCGCCTGGAATGTCACGTTTGCGGTATTGAGCATCACCACCACAGCACTCGCCTGGAAAGCGACATCAGTAGCGGTAGCTTCGGCGAAGGTGTCAGCGGTTTGTATTTCTGCTGTGGTGTCAAAGTCGGCGCTAGTGGTAACAATGTCGATATTGCGCGGATCAAGCAACAATGTCCCTGCGGTCCCATCCGCAGCCCTCAGATCCACGGTGCCACGAAACACCAAGCTTTCCTTGCCCGACACCTCCGCAAACCCGCCGTCGCCGGATTGGGCGCCGCCGCGGGCGCTGATCGAGCCGTAGTACCGGGTGACGTCGTCGGCCCAGACGATGACCTTGCCGCCGTGGCCGGCGGTCAGGGCGTCGGCATTAATAGTCGAATCAGGGCTTACATAGGTCCGGAACGCGTTCTGCACGTCCGGGTTCTTGCCCTGCAAGTCGCCGCCGACCAGGGCCGTCCCGCCGCCGGCGTCGCCGCTAACATTAATATGCCCGCCGAACAGGCCGACGTACTGCCCCGTGGCCTGCACCGTGCCGCCGGTCTGGCCGGCGCCCGTGCCGGACGCGTCCACGGTGCCGGAGACGCTGACGATCCCTTGATCGCCGCCCGTGAGGTAGATCTCGCCGTTGCGCTCCTCGAAGGTGTTCGCCCGGATGATCCCGTCGGTATTGACCACCGACTTGATGACGTCGCTCGCCGCCCTGGCGGACAGCGCGACCATGCCGCCGTCGGCCTGCAGCGTGCCGGAATTGGAGACGTAGGAGGCGAGGCTCTCGCCGCTGGGACCGACCACGCCGCCGGAGACGGCGTCGGTCACGACGAACCCGATCAGGTCGTCCCCGCGCATGTCCAGTGTGACGCCCGAGCCGGACGCCAGGACGACGGACCCGAGATTGGCCTGTACGACGCCCTCGTTGCGCACGCCGGCGCCCAAAAAGGCCGCGTAGCCGTGCGGGCCGATGTTGATTGTCCCCTGGTTCACGACCGCGGCGTTGGCGTGATTCGGGTCTTGGAAGAAGCGGTAATTCCCGGCCAGGAAGTCCGCGTTCGTGATGTTCATGGTGCTGGCGGTGAGCCCACCCACGTCGACGCGCGAACCGGCCCCGAACAGGATGCCGCTGGGGTTGACCAGGAAGAGCCGCCCGTTGGCGGAGAGGGACCCATAGATGGCGCTCGCCTCGTTGCCGGACACGCGGTTCAGGGCGATGGCGGCGGCGTTGGGCTGCTGGAAACGGACGGATTCGTTGGACGCGATGTTGAACCGCATCCAGTCCATGATCAGGCTCTGGGTGGCCTGATCCACGCGCATGGAGGTGGCGGTGGGGGTGCTGACGACGGCGGAACCGGCGGCGACCGTGCCCCCTTCCGGCAGGGCATAGGCGGTGACCGGCGCCAACGCGCCGGCCGCCAGACCCGCGGCGGCGACTCCCTGCTTCCAGCTCACCCTCACCAGGGGATTCTCTTGCGCTCTCCCCCGAATCTCCCGGCGCTGTGCTTTGGCTTTACGTCCGCTCATTGGAATCCTCCCCTAACCCCGGCATGATGCCGTCCCAGTCGGCCTGGCCGGCAAAAGGCGCATTAAAAGACCAGAAACCATGAAAAGAAATTGTACTCCTCGATTGCCGCAATAACTCACGATACTTTATGACAAATCGCGACAAATCCGGCTAGCCGCATGGAAAATGGGGACAGTCCCCATTTTCTGGGGCGCCCCTCACCTAAAAATGGGGACTGTCCCCATTTTTCTAGAACCGGAGGGAGGCGCTGACGTACAGGACGCCGGCGGCGCCGTCCCCATACACATCATTCAAACTGATGCCCTGGTCCCGGCTGCTCGGCCTGGGGCGCCCGATGGCGGTCGCCCAGTCGATCTTGAGGGACAGCACGCCCCTGTCCACCGGTTGCGGAACCCCGAACGGAAGACTGATGCGCAAGCCCCCGCCCGCGCCCGTGAGATAGTCCTGCGGTTGCGGACCCGTCACCCCCGTGGGCTGGGTGAACCGCGAGACGTACACCCCCGCATGGTCGATGAAGGCCGCAACCTGGAACGTCTCTTTCCAGGTCCGGCTGGTGAACGGGATGTTTGCGGAAGACGGCACGGGCACCACCATCTCGGCCGTCGCCGCGTACCCGTGGTCGCCGATGCGCTCGGCGATCGGATAGCCCCTGACCGTGTAATAGCCGCCGATCGTGAACCGCTCCGGCGACAGCAGCCGATCGCTGGAGATCTGGCCGACCGCCCGGATGACCAAGTAGCTGTCGTTCAGGACCTTGGCCACGACCGGCACCTTTTGAATGAACGGGAGGCCGAGCGATTGGTAGCGGGCAAAGTCGAGCGTGCCCTTGCTCCACGTGCCGGGCCCGGCGCCTTGAGTGACGCCCCCACTCACAAGCTGGAAGCTCGTCTGCAGGCCGTTCTGCCGGGATGCCCCCCAGAAATCCACGCCGTAGTGCCACGTCAACCCGAAATAGTTCCGTCCCAGGAATCGGTCTCGGTAATCTCCCCGGAAACCCAATCGGAAAATCCGCAGCTCGTCTTTGGTGATCGGCGTGGTGTTGAATGGCGGGTTGGAAAAGATGCTCCGCACCGTCTTATAGTCGAACCCGGCGAATACCGTCAGGCTCAGGCTGCCGGTCCGGGTAATCGTCTGGAGGAGCTCCGCTGACAGGATGTCCGCCCGCCCGACCGGACGGATCGAGGCGAACTCCTCACCGATGACGTTCTCGGAGTGGATCCAACTGAGCTTCAGTTTGGTCCCGAAGTGCTTATAGGGAATCACATAGTCTATGTTGCTGAAAAAGAGATTGTCGTCGGACTTCGACACTTTCATCCTCAGGTCATCGCCGACCCCATGGATGGTGTTCCCGATCCCCAGCTCGGCGCCGTACCGCCAGGGGCCGGTCAGGCGCGACCCGTAGTTGTCGACTTCCATGAGCAGGGTATGGGGCAGCCGCTCCCTGACCCTCAGGTTCAGGTCCGTCAAGCCGCGCTTCTCGCCGGGCTTCAGGTCGGCCCGCGTCCGCAACCCCGGCAAATCATTGAGCTCGTTCAGCACCGTCTCCAGCGTGCCCTCGTGGATGACTTTCGCGACGGTGACCGGTTCCAAATACCGTTCGATCGTATGGGTTTTGTACTTTTCGTTCCCTGTGATGTTGATTTTGCCGATATTGCCTTCGAGGATCGCGACCTCGATGACCCCGCCGCGGATTTGCTGTGGCGGGAGGTAGGCCTGCGCCAGGATGTACCCCTTGCCCGCATAGTATTCGGCGATCTTGTCGGCCACCTCCGCCAGCTCGCGGACGGTCAGCTCCTTGCCGATGGCCGGGGCGACCACCTTCAGCAGTTCGGCGGTCTTGAACACGGTGTGGCCGCTCAGCCTGAACTCAGTGACCTTCACTCTGGCCCCTTCGCCCCTCGGAGCGCGGGGGCGGGCCGGCTTGTCGATCTCAGGAGGGGCCTTGGGTTGGGTGATCTCCTCTCGCTTCTTCTTCTCTTCCTCGGCTTTCCGCTGCTGCTCCAGGAGGACGTCCGGTCGGCGCTCTGGAGGAATCTGCGCCTGCACAGCCGGCGCTCCCGTAAGCCCAATCAAGACGCACGCCCAGACCGCAATCTCCCATCCCGGCCTTCTCGGTTCCATAGTCCCTCTTTTTCGCACGGTTACGGCAATTGAAACAGCAAGAAGTGATGGCCCCGGTTGTGAATCGAAACCAGGGGGAGAATACTTAAAACCGACGTTGAAGTCAAAAGAAAAATGACGTAGGCGGTTTTGCCTTCAGCAGCACGGCCCGGCGGGAATCTTGATGCCCTCTAAGGAAAATGGGGACAGTCCCCATTTTCCGGGTCCATGCCCTTAGCAGCACGGGCCCGTAGGGATGTTGATGCCGCCTTCGGCCGGTATCTCGCTGGATGTATACGGTTTTTTCTGAATCACGAACCCGTACCATTTGGCGAGCGAGTCCGCCAGGATGACCACCGCCAGCGCCCCCACGATGCCGACCAGCGCCGCATCCAACCAGTACGCAAATGCTTCCCGGCCGGCTGCCGCGGCGCCTTTTCCCGCGAACAGGACCATCAGCTCGTACGCGCTCGTCAACGTGACGACGCCGACGAAGACCATCGGCACTGCCGTGACCCAGAGATACCGCGCCTTGCCCATCTTGATCAGCACCGTCGTGCCCACGCACAGCGCCAGCATGCCCAGCAGTTGGTTGGCCGCCCCGAACATCGGCCAGATGGTCGACACCGTCCCGGTGGCCAGCAGATAGCCCCAGCCCCCCACGACGAGCAGGCTCGCGCCGATGGCGCCGGGCATCCAGTTGATGACGCGAAGCGGTGCGTAGATTGTGCCGCCCAGTTCCTGCACCAGGTAGCGCGCCACGCGCGTGCCGGCGTCGATGGTTGTCAGAATAAACAGGGCCTCGAACAGCAGCGCGAACTGGTACCAGTAAGCCATGAGCCCGGCCATGCCCGGCAGGGCCGAGAAAATCGCGGCCATCCCGACCGCCAGGGACACCGCGCCGCCGGGGCGCCCCATCACCTCCTGCTCCACCAGGCGGGACAGCTCCTGGATCTGCGCCACCGGGTACCCAAGCGCGCCCAAGGCGTCCGCCGACAGCTTGGTGTTGATCGCGAAGTAGTCCCCCGGCGCGAGGATCGAGGCCGCAATGAGTGCGACCACGCCCACGAAGCTCTCCATCAGCATGGCGCCGTAGCCGACCACCGCGTGGGATTCCCGGTCGATCATCTTGGGCGTCGTGCCGGAAGCCACCAGCGAGTGGAACCCGGAGATCGCGCCGCAGGCGATTGTGATGAAGACGAAGGGAAAGATCGGCCCGGGAATGATCGGCCCGCCGCCGGCGATGAAGCCGGTCACGCGGGGCATCTCGATCGTCGGCGCCATCACGATCACGCCGACGCCCAGCAGGGCGACGACGCTCACCTTCATGAAGCTGGAGAGGTAGTCCCGCGGGACCAGCAGCATCCAGACCGGCAGCACGGACGCGAGGAACCCGTACCCCGCCAGGAGCCAGACGAGGGTGTCGCGCTCCACGTCGAACCAGGCCGCCAAGGGGGACTGCGCCACGGCCCGGCCGGCGACGACCGCCGCCACCAGCAGCGCCACGCCGATCGCTGACACTTCGCCCACCCGTCCCGGCCGCCAGCGCTGGAGATAGAACCCCATGAAGAAGGCGATGGGCACGGTCATGGCCAGCGTGAACGCGCCCCAGGGATTATGGTAGAGCGCGTTGACGACGGCGAGGCCGAGCCCGGCGAGCGCGACGACGACGATGAAGAGCACGGCGACGGCCGTCGCCAGGCCCGTGACCGCGCCGATCTCGTCCCGCGCGATCTGCGGCAGAGACCGGCCGTTGCGGCGCACCGAGGCGACGAGGATGACGAAGTCCTGGACCGCCCCGGCCAGCACCGCGCCGATGACCAGCCAGAGGAATCCCGGGAGAAAGCCGAACTGCGCGGCCAGCACGGGGCCGAGCAGCGGGCCCGCGCCCGCGATCGCCGCGAAATGGTGGCCGAAGAGGACCCAGCGGTTGGTGGGCTGGAAGTTGGCGCCGTCGTTGAGGCGGTGGGCCGGCGTGAGGCGCCGGTCGTCCAGCTCGAGCACGCGCCGCGCAAGAAAGCGGCCGTAGAACCGGTATGCCAGGACGTAAAAGCAGGCCGAAGCTACCACCAGCCACAGCCCATTGACCTTTTCACCGGGGTTGAACAGGCCGGTAACGACGCCGAACCCGGCCGCGCAGAGCGCCGCGACCGCGGCCCAGCCGATGGCGGTGAGCCCTTTCACGGGAGAGATGCTAGCAAGAATCGGTGTCAGGTGCAAAACAGCGGGTCAAATAGTGGGGACTGGGAGGCAAAAAATGGGGACTGTCCCCATTTTTTAACTTTTGGGGGGTTCAGGTGTCTAAGGTTATGATGCCACGCCGCGCTCGCAGCGAGATCCCTGGTCTTACCTACCATGTGCTCAACCGTGGAAACGGTGGGGCCACCCTCTTCCACTGCCCCGGAGACTACCGGGCGTTTCTCGAGCTGCTTCTGGAGGCGAAGTCTCGGCATCCTGTCAAAGTCTTTGCCTTCTGCCTCATGCCGAACCACTTCCATCTTGTGGTACAGCCACTGGAGCTCACCGCATTGGGTGGGTTCATGCATTGGTGGATGACCACCCATGTGCGGCGGTATCACGGCCATTACGAGCGGAGCGGCCATCTCTGGCAGGACCGGTACAAGAGCTTTCCAATTCAGCATGATGCTCATCTGCTCACAGTGCTCCGGTATGTCGTGCGTAACCCTGTGCGTGCCACTCTGGTTGACCGAGCCGTCCGCTGGCCCTGGTCAAGCCTTCAATTCCCGACGCTCACCGACCCGTGGCCAATGGAAACTCCGCCTGAATGGCAGGAGTGGGTCGAGGCGCCCCTGAGCGAGCTTGAACTACAGCAAATCCGAGCCAGCGTGACTCGCCAAGCACCCTTCGGTTCGGCCATATGGCAAGAATCTGTCAGTTCTATCACTGGCCGGCCTCCCGCCCAACGCCCCCGCGGCCGCCCCCGCAAGAAATAATGGGGACTGTCCCCATTTTTACGGGCGGCCGCAAGGCTCGGGTGGAGCGAGGCTGCGGCTCTGCAGCCCCAGCGCCCAGAGGCCGAACGCGATCCAAGCGATCTCCCGGATGCGGCGCACGATCGCGAACGTCACGCCGGCCGCTTCCGTGAACCCGAACGCCACCAGCAGCAGGACGATGCCCGCCTCCTGCCCGCCCACGCTTCCGGGAATGAACGCCGTCCCGCCCTTCACGAACACGGCCAGGGCCTCGATGGCCACGGCCGTCAGGACATCCACCGGCAGGCCCAGAAAATAGAGGATCGCGTACACTTCCACGGCGCCCACCAGCCAGCCGCCGAAGAAATAGAGAAAGGAGAAGAGAAATCCGCGCCGGTCCAGTTTATAGAACGCGCCGATCGCGTCATCCAGCGCCTGGAGCTTGTGCTCCCGTGTCTTGAGCCACGCGCTCCTCACGCCCAGACGCTCCAGCACCCGGAAGAGGCTCATGAACAGCCCGACTCGCTGGACCGCCACGAACAGGCCCACCCCGAATCCCAGCAGCCCGAGCCCGACCAGGCCCGGCACCAGCAGATCGGTGGTCCCGCTGAGGAGCACCGCGCCGCACACCATCCCGACCATGATGAACAGCACTTCGGCCAGGGTCATGGTGGTCTTGGCCGTGACGACCGAGGCCATGCCGTCCACCAGCGGGACATTGTGCCGGCTCAACAGGTAGGCCTTCATCGGTTCGCCGCCGAGATAGGCGGCCGGCGTCGTGAAGTTCACCGCTTCGCCAGCCATGCGGGTCATGAACAGCCGGTCGAAGCGGATCTTGTCCGCATGGCGTCCCAGCGTGTAGCGCCACCCGAGCGCGTCCAGCCCGTAACTGACGACCGAGGGGACCAGGACCCAGAGGAAGTTGACCCCCAGCTTGCGCATTTCGGCGGCCAGCACGTCCGGGCCGATGTGAAGCACCAGGCCGCAGAGCACCGCCACGCCCAGCAGGAGGAGGACGAGCGTGAGCCGCTTCATGTCAACGCGCAGACGGCGCAGGGCGGAGCTGCCAGGCCAGGGCGGGCCAAAACACGTTCGAGCCGACGGCGGCGATCGCGAGGAACCATTCCGCATGACCGAGGAGCGCCAGCGCCAGGATCAGGACCGAGAAGTCGCGGCTGGCGAGACGGGTCAGGATCGCCTCCACGCGGCGGCGGCGCACGGCATCGAGGGCTTCCCGCGTCCGGATCGCGCGCTGCACGACCCCAAACGCCGCCACATTGCCGACGATCGCCAGCCCGCCCAGAACCAGCGCGCTGTTTCCCCAGCCCTCGTGATAGGCGGCCCATGCCATCCCGGCATAGAGGCCGACGTGCACGACGTTGTCGAGGGCCACGTCCAGTTGCTCGCCGAAGGGCGACTCCAGGAACTTCAGGCGCGCGACCTCCCCGTCGCAGCAATCCAGAACGGACGAGAGCTGGAAGAGGAGCGCCCCCACCACACCGGCGGCGTACCCTCCCATCGCAAAGACCGCCCCAGCAAGCAGCCCGACCGCCGTAGCGAGATACGTGACGCCGTTGGGCGTGAGCGGGGTCTGCAGGAGCGCGCGGGTGATCCACTTCGAGCACGTGCGGTTGAAGTAGCGGTCCACGTAACCTTCGAAGCCGCCGAAGCCTCCTTTCAGCGACCGCAGCAAGGCCCATTCGGCTTGCTCGGCGGTCTCGGCGCCCTCGGCGCACACGTCCTGGTACCAGTCTTCGCCCAGAGGCAGGATGCGGACCTGCCCTTGACGGATCCCCCGCTCGATCGCGACCTGCAAGGGATACTCGCCGCCCTGCGCGCCGGCCCACCCCGGCGGCAGAAAGGCCGGGGGAATCACCGCAAGGTCCACGTCGAGCGCAAGCGTGGCCGCCTCCTCCATCGTAACAACGCCGGCGCCGGCCTGCGACATACCCACCGCACCCTGTAGGGGCGGTTCGCGAACCGCCCCTACCCTAGTCGGCAGCACTTCAGGCTCCGCCATGCCCCGCATGACGACGACCGGCTTGCCCTTCCCGCCCTCGTCCCGCACGCGCGCGACAAGACTCGCGGGGAAGACGGCGCCCGTTCCCGCCACCAGATACGGCCCGCCGAACATGCCCGCGAGCGTCTCCCACGTCCGGGGATCGCCGGGGGGGAACTCACGTACCGGCAGCCACCGCACCTCGGCTTTGACCCGCTCGTCTCCCCCAACCTGCCGCTTCAAGGCGTCGGTCTCCTCTCCCGCCAGCACGACGAATCGGGAGATGCCGCCGCGCTGCAAGGTCAGAATCGCGCGTTGAAATAGGGAGAGCCCGCCGACATCCGTCAGGGAGCGCGCCGGAGACGGCTCGCCCGGCCGATTGAAGACCCTGGACGCCGTCAGGATCAGGGCGCTGTCAATGGGAGGGCCGTCCATCTAGATCTCGATGTAAAGTTCGTCGCCCTTCTGCATGAGAGAATACACGGTCGCGTTCGCCGGCCGGCCGTTGCTGTCGCCAGTCGCCAGGTCAAACCGCCAGCCGTGCATGGGACAACGGACAAAGCAGCGGGCCCCGTCGCCCGCCGCTTCGATCGTGCCCCGGATCAGCGGGCCCTGCCGGTGCGGGCATGCGTTGTGCAGCGCATAGAAACGGCCGTCGTGATGGAACACCGCGACCTCCACCCCGTTGACCGTGACGAGCTTGCGTTCGCCCTCGGGAATTTCGGAGACCTTGACCAGGAAGGTCACGCGGCATACCCCCACAGCTTCACGATCGCCGTCGTCACCGGCTGGCTGTAGACCTTGTACTTGAGCAAGGTGTCGAGGCCGTCGCAGGTCCGCTCGAGGTTCGTTTCCATCCCCGGGAAATCCGGCCACCCCTTCTCGCACTTGTGCTTCAGGATCCACTCGAGGCCGCGCTCAATCGCCCGATCGCACTGCGCCCGGGTCCCCAGGATGCTGCAGACCAGCATGATCGACCGGGTGCAGTCCATCGTGTGGTCCACGTTCTCGCCGTCCCACGACCCGTCGGCGGCCTGCACCGACAGCAGCTTCATCACACCCTTCTGGCAGCAGGTCCGCACGTGGTGCTCATCGCCCAGGACCATGTCCGCGACGATGGAATCCTGGATCAGGTGGGCCGTGATCTCCACGCCGGTGGGATGGAACTCCGGATCATACCACCCGCCGTCGGCATCCTGCCGCTCGAGCATAAACCGCATGCCCTTGCGCCAGGAGTCCTTGACCCTGGCCATCGTCGGCGCATCCATGAGGGTCGGGCCGACGGCCATTAGGACGTCGAAGAAGCTGACCGGATGGCTGACGGCGTCCAGGTCCGCCCAGGAGGGGTCGGACCACTTGCCGTCTTCTTTCTGGGTGTCAAGGAAGTACCGGACACATTTGCGGACCGCGTCGGCGATGCGTGGATGCTGCAGGTGGAGGTTGCCGCGGATCAGCATCAGCGCGCAGAAGGCCGTCACCCAGGCGGCGCTCTGCTTATCCGACGACATTTTCCCCCAGCCGCCGTCCGCGTGCTGGCAATCCACCAGGGCGAGATACTCGGCCGGATGCTGCGGCGTGGTCTTCATGTGGAGCAGCACGCGGAGCGCGTGCGCCACCAGCTCCAGGTCCTGATCGCCCTTCGTCAGGCTCCAGTGCGGGTGCTCGGACATCAAGTAGTCGTACTCCCGGTCGATGATCGGCTGAATCTGATCCAGACGGATGCTCATGCTTCCCCCTTTTTGGCCCCCTCTCCCAACCTCGGCAAAATCTCGCGCTCGGCGCGTTCGATGTCCCCCGGAAAGTCGATCTCGATCCACGGCTGGCCCCCGACTTTTTCGTACCCGACCGGCACGGCCTGAAAGAAGGCCTCCCAGGTATCTTCGTATTCCATGTCGAGATCGCCCCGCGTCACGAACGGCTCCATCGCGGCCAGCATGGCGTCGCTGTCGCGCCGCGTGACCTTGAGAAATCCCACGCCCTCGCCGAGCAGATCGGGCGGCTCCGGCGGAAGCTTTTTCGTCAGCGCCATCACCCTCCCTGCCCGGATGACCGCCATCCGTTCCTCCGAATCCTGCCGGATCGTCTCATCGATCAGGATCGCGTTCGGGTGCGGCGAGTCGACCAGCCGCTTCACGAACGCGGCCGGGCACAGGACGTCCGCATCCATGATCAACAGATCGTCGTCGAAGGCGACGCGGGCGAGCCACAGCGAATAGAGACTGCCCCGGCGGTACTGATCGTTGACGACGTACCGGATGGCTAGCCCGCGATAGACGTCCCCGACCGCGGCCCGTATCCGCTCCTGCTGATGGCCAACCACCAGCACGGCCGCCTTGATGCCGACCTCCAGCAGCGTATCGAGATACCGTACGAGCAGAGACCGCCCGCCTATTTCGAGGAGACACTTGGGACGGTTCCCCGTCACGGCGCCCAGACGCTTGCCGACACCCGCTGCCAGAATCACGGCCTTCATACGTCACGCGCCGGACTTGACCTCGGGCTTGTCCTCGGTTTTTGCGCCCTCCTCTTCCTTTTTCTTCGCTTCCGCCTCGGCTTTCCTGGCGGCTTCCTCGGCCTTGGCCGCTTCTTCGGCCGCCTTCGCCTCGGCCGCCTCGCGCTCCGCCTTCTCGATCCGTTCAGCGGCCAGACGGTCCATCTCTCCGAGCCGTTCCTCGCCCAGCTTCCGCGCGTGAGGCAGGACCTCCTCAAACGCGTCCAAAAAGCCCGTGATGTTGGCCTCGGTGAGCGCCCCCATGTTGGCCACGCGGAACAGCTTGTCCGCCAGCTGCGCCTGGCCGGCGTAAATGACGTACCCCCGTTCGCGCAGCAGATCGTGCAGATGATCGTAGTACACGCCATCCGGCAGGGTGAAGGCCGTCAGTGTGCTCGACCACAAGGGCTCGCGCAGGTAGAACTTCATCCGGATGGCCCGCATGCGGTTCCTGATCAGGCGCGCCATCTTGCGGTAGCGCGCGATGCGGTTCGGCACGCCCTCGTCCAGGAGCTCGCTCAGCGCCTCGTCGAACGCGTAATAGAGCTGCACCGCCGGCGTGAACGGGATGGAGCCCTCTTCCAGGTGCTTGTAATAGGTGGGGAGGTGGAAATACACCGAGCGCTGCTCGTAGGTCACCATCTGCTCCATGATGTCGCGCCGGACCAGGACGAAGCCGACGCCGGGAAAGCCCTGGATGCACTTGCCCGAGGAGCCGGCGATCAGCCCCACGTTGGAGGATACGAAATCGAGCTCCTCGCCGGCGAGGCTGCTGACGCCGTCCACCAGCAGCGTGCGGCCGGCCTTCTTGACGATGGCCCCGATCTCCTTGACCGGGTTGAGCAGGCCGGTGGCGGTTTCGTGATGGACGACGGCCACCACTTCGATCGCCTTGTTCTGCCGGAGCGCAACCGGCACCGTTTCCGTGTCGAAGCGCTGATCCCACTCGCCGGGAATATCCATGTTCTGCATCTTGTGCGCGGCGGCGATCGACGCGATCCGCTGCGAATACACGCCGTTCTTGATGACCAGGATGCGTCGCCCGGGCGGCAGACAGGAGGTGACGGCCGCTTCCACCGCCGCCGTGCCGGACCCGGTGATAAGGATGGGCAGGAACTCTCCCGAGGGGGCGAACGCGCGGACGAGCTTGTCCTGGATGCCCTCGACCAGGTCGTTGAATTCGGACTCGCGATGGCAGACGTCCGGCTTCAACAACGCCTGCCGCACGCGCTCGGATACGTTCACCGGACCGGGGTTCAACAAGATCATGACGTCGTTCCTCCCATTGCGGCCTTCCGGAATCGTTCGGTCATGGCCGCCGGCTCGATCTCGACCCGCCCCACGTCATCCGCCAACTCCGACACCTTCACGAGCAGAAAGCTCGGACCGTCGTCCTTCAGCATGGTCTTCGCCTCATACACCGTATCATCCAGCTCCCGCACCCGCTCCACGTTCTTGTAGCCGGCGGCCTTCGCCACCTGCTCCAGGCGGAGGGTTCGCGAGATCGTCGGCTGGTTGCCGGTGCTGCCGTAGACTTCATTATCGAACACGATGTGCACGAAATTCTTCGGCTTGAGCGCGCCCACCGTCGCCAGCGTGCCCATCGCCATCAGCACGTTGCCGTCGCCGTCCAGCACCACCACCTTCCGCCGGGGCTGCGCCAGGGCCACGCCCAGGCCGATCGCCGGCGCCAGGCCCATCGAGCCGATCATGTAGAAATTCTCCGGCCGGTCGTGGTGCGTGAAGGCTTCGCGCGACGGGAACCCGTTGCAGACCACGACGAGCTCATCGGACAGCAACCCAAGCACGGCGTCGATCGCGCGCCCACGGCTCGTCAGCACGCCCTCTTCCGGCCTCACGACAGGACTCCCTTGGTGACCAGCAGCGCGACCGGAATGCGCCGGGACATGAAGGTCTGCGCCGCCCAGCCGAGGTCTTCGCGGACGGTCTCGGCTGTCAGCGTGCGGTGGGGAATGCGCACGAGGTCGAGTTGTTGGGCCAGGACCTGCCCCATGACGAGATGCTCCGGCGCGTCCTTGCCGTCGTGCCCGCGCCAGGAGATCAACAACAGGCACGGCTGGAGATAGATCAGGTTCAGCGAGATCAACGCGTTCAACGACGTCCCCAATCCGGAGTTCTGCATCAGGACCGCCGGCACCCGGCCGCCCATGTATGCGCCCGCCGCCATGCCGACCGCCTCGTCCTCCCGAACCGCCGGGGTGTAAACCTGCCGCTCGATCAACGCGGCGATGACCCCCGCCAGCGTCGAGTCTGGGACTCCGGTGAAGAAGTCGAACCCCGCTTCCTGGAGCAGACCCACGAAATCTTTGGCAGGGAACGGCATGGGGAGTGGATTATAGCGAACCGGAGCCGGACTTCACAAGGTGAATACGGCCTAAACGGTCAGCCTTGACACAATTAAGGTCTGACGATATTCTCCGGACAAAGTTACCATTTACAGAGGCGTCCCGCCATGTCGCAAGAAATGGAAATCAACGTCCGCCCCATCTTTGCCACCCCCCTGCTGGTCTTCACTGTCCCGGACCACGCGCGCATCAATAAGGAGCTCCGCCGGGCGATCCTCGAACGGGAGGCGTCCACGCCGGCCGAGGCGGACCACGAAGTCATCGGGTGGTCGTCCCCCCATGACATGTCCATGCTCGAGTGGGCCGGCCCCGTGATGAAGGACTTGCTGGCTCCCGCCGTCGAGGTCGCCACGCAGGCCACGGAATTCTCCGAACGGGCGCCCCAGATCACCGGCGCTCACCCGCGCTGGCAGGTGGTCGAGACGTGGGCGAACGTGCAGCGCAGAGGGGGCATCAACGCGGTGCACCCGCATCCCGGCTCGTTCTGGTCGGGCGTGTACTACGTGGACGTGGGGGACATTTCTTCCGACGGAAAATCCGGGGGCGACCTGCAGCTCTTCGACCCGCGCGGCTGCCTGCCGACGATGCTGGCGCCGTTTCTCCGCTACGCCGTGTCCGAGCTCCACGACGCGGGCAAGAGTATCTCGCTCACGCCGGAAGCCGGCCGGTGCGTGATGTTTCCCGGATGGCTGTCGCACGCGGTCGGCCTGTACAGGGGCGAGCAGCCGCGGATCAGCGTGGCCTTCAACCTGGACCCCGTCATCGAAGAATTCAAGGACTGGCGCTTCAACGCGCCATCGAATCCCGAGCACAAGCCCGCCAAATGAAACTGATCATCCTTCTCGTGGTCGTCGGGGTCGTCTTTATCCTGTACGCCACGCCCGCGCTTTATCTAAGGAACGGCGCCAACAAGGAAACCCCCGAAGAGGTGTCACAATACCTCGATACACCGTCCCAATCGACCGACAAGCCTGACGGCACGACCGTCTCGATCTACAAAGTCGAGAAGATCCCGCCGTTGTGCGTGGAATACATCGTGACGTTCAAGAACGTCCTCACGGGCGAAGACGCTTCGCAACAGACGATCAGCGTGAAGCGGATCCTGCACAAGTGGGACTGGCGGTGGTGCCCGTCGGAGAAGAAGGGGTAGGCTAGCTTTTCGGCGTAAGGCCAGCCCGCCGCTGACCTCGATCCCCGGCACGATATAGGCCGCCGCCAGGATCGCCAGCGCGTTCGCGATCAATCGTATCAGAAAGCCCATCTACTCCTCTCTAACTACCCACGGCATATAGCAGTTTTGACGGCAGGAAGCCACCAGCACACCCACCTCACGCCATATTTTTCCATCCGCATTTAACCTTTTTAGTTTTCCCCGTGTCTCATTGACAAGGAGGGCTAAGCGGTTTAGCCTTCACTTGTTACGGAGGCAGCATGGACCAGGAACTCATTCAATACCTTGACGGGCGGTTTCAGACACTCGACGTGCGGTTCGATCGGATCGAT
>CAYLLY010000006.1:0-17909 GCA_964384595.1 uncultured Nitrospirales bacterium | reverse complement strand
CAGCGGTTTGAGCAAATCGATCAGCGGTTTGAGCAAATCGATCAGCGGTTTGAGCAAATCGATCAGCGGTTTGAGCGGATCGATCAGCGGTTTGAGCGAATTGATCAGCGGTTTGAGAGGATTGAGCAACGGCTGGATGCGCATGATGATCGTTTCGATGAGGTCAAGCGGCACACCGGGGTGCTGGTCGAGGACCTTCGCCGTGAAGTTCATCTTGTGGCGGAAGGCCTCACGATGCACATCCAGGTCCAGCACGTTCAGGAGCGGGAATATTTCGACCGCAAGTTCGAGGATACGCACGCCCTTATCCGCAGCTCGTACGACCACCTCCAGCAGCAACACAACCAGCTTCAACAGCGCGTTGAGAATCTCGAACGGAAGGACCAGGGCTAGATCACCCCCAATTCCCGGCCGACCTTTTCGAACGCCGCGACGGCCTGCGAGAGCTGTTCCTTGGTATGGGCCGCGGAGACCTGGACGCGGATGCGGGCCTCGCCCGTGGGCACGACCGGATAGCTGAAGCCGATCACATAGACGCCCTCTTCCAGCAAGCGATCCGCCATCCGCGTGGCCAGGACCGCGTCGCCGAGCATCACCGGCATGATCGGGTGCCGGCCGGGCTTCACCCGAAACCCGCGCGATTCCAGTTCCCGCCGTAGAAACTGCGCGTTCTCCTGCAGTCGAATCCGCAACTCATCGCCCTGCGTGATCAACTCCAACGCCTTCAAGCCGGCCGCGCAGATCATCGGCGGGACGGCGTTCGAAAACAGGTACGGGCGGGACCGCTGGCGCAGCAACTCGATCAGCTCGCGCCGGCCGGACGTGAAGCCGCCCGTGCCGCCCCCGATCGCCTTGCCCAGCGTGCTCGTGATCAGGTCCACCGTGCCGGTCACGCCGAATAACTCGGGCGTCCCACGCCCGGTTTTGCCGATAAAGCCCGTCGCGTGGCTGTCGTCCACCATGACCAGCGCCTCGTAGCGTTCGGCCAGATCGACGACGGCATCCAGTCGGGCGAAGTCCCCGTCCATCGAGAAGACGCCGTCCGTCGCGATCATCCGGATACGCCGCCCCGCCGTCTCCTTGAGCCCCTTCTCCAGATCGGCCATGTCGCCGTGCGCGTACCGGTACCGCTGGGCCTTGCACAGCCGGATGCCGTCGATCACGCTCGCGTGGTTCAGCGCGTCACTGAGCACGGCATCCTCCTCACCCAGCAGCGTTTCGAAGAGGCCGGTGTTGGCGTCGAAACAGGACCCGTACAGAATGGTGTCGCCGGTGTCGAGAAAGGAGGTGACGGCCCGTTCCAGTTCCTTGTGCAGGTCCTGCGTCCCGCAGATGAACCGCACCGAAGCCATGCCATAGCCGTGCGTCCGGACGGCGCCTGCCGCCGCTTCCACGATCGCGGGATGGTTGGCCAACCCCAGGTAATTGTTGGCGCAGAGATTGATGACCGCGCCTTGCGCGACTGCGATGCTGCCGCCCTGCGGGCCGAGCAGGACGCGCTCGGGCTTGAACAACCCGGCCGTGCGGATCTCCGCAAGCTGCTTCTCGATAAGCGCCTTGACCTTGTCGTAGGCCATTACGGTCTCAAGACGACCTTGCCGCATTGGCCCTTCGCCACGAGCTCGAAGCCTTCCGCGAATTTGTCCAACGGCAGTTGGTGGGTGACCACGGGCCGGATGTCGAGGCCCGCCTTGAAGAGCCCCGCGAGGCGATACCAGGTCTGGAAGAGCCGCCGGCCGGTCACGCCGTACACCCGGATCCCCTTGAAGATGATCTCGTTCGTCATGTCGAAGCAGACCTGCGCTTCGGGAATGCCGAAGAGCGTGACGCGCCCCCCGTTCTTGACGTAACGGAAGCACTTGTGGATCGCGGTTGGGTTCCCGGACATTTCCAGCGCCACGTCCACGCCCTCGCCCTTTGTGATCTTGCTGATGAAGTCGGCATCTTCCGTGTCCGGATTGATCGCGTGGTCCACGCCCAGCTTCCTGGCAAGATCGAGCCGGTACTCGCTCACGTCCGAGGCGATGATCAACCCGGCGCCGGCGGTGCGGGCCACCGCCGCCGCGAAGAGCCCCGTCGGGCCGCAGCCCGTGATCAGCACCGATTGGCCCGTGAGGTCCTCGACCAGCGCCGCGTGCACGGCGTTGCCCAACGGTTCCTGCAAGCAGGCCAACTCCGGGGGAATTTCGCGCGGGGTCTTCCAGAGCACGCGTTCGGGAAGCCGCACGAATTCGGCGTACGAGCCGTCTTCGTCGATGCCGAGGATGCGGTAGTCCTTGCAGACATGCGCGTTGCCGGTCCGGCACTGGAAGCACCGGGCGCACGTGATGTGCGATTCGGCTGCGACGTAATCGCCGACGGCGACCGCCGTGACGTCCGGCCCGGCTTCCACTACTTCGCCGCAGAGCTCGTGGCCGATGATGCGCGGCGGATGAATGCGGCCCTGCGCCCACTCGTCCCAGCGATAGATGTGGTTGTCGGTCCCGCACAGGGACGTGGCCATTACGCGCACGACCACCAGACCGGAGCCGGCCTCCGGCCGGGGCACGTCCAGCAGCTCCAACCCGGGAGCGGGTTTGGTTTTGACCAATGCGCGCATCGACGTCACTATTCTATCACCACGCGCACCGCATCTTACTTCGCGGGAAGAAGCTCCATCACCAGCCCGATCGGCACGCCGAAGCTGGCGCCGCCGAACCGCGTCATCGTGGCGGCGTTGACGGCGATGACCTCGCCGCGGCCGTTGAACACCGGGCTCCCACTCCCGCCGCCGGTGGTCTGGGCGTCGTAGACGATGCGGTTGGGGACGATATCCCCGATATGGCCCTGGGTCGCCAGCGGACGAACCGCTCCGTGATCGGCGATATCCTGCACCAACGCTCTCAGATCGCCCCGGTGCGCTTTGACCAACGCAACCGCCGTTGCGTCATCCATTCTGGCCAAGACGCCCTCGACGCCGGCCGGATACCCCAGCAGCACGACGGCTTCTCCGACCGTTCCTTTCAGTTCAGGCTTTTTGATCGGAATCGGGGGAATGCCGTGAGGGACCGGCGAGAGCCGCCCCACCGCGACATCAGCAACATCCGACAAGCGGACGAGCGACATGGTATAGGGCTCTTTTCGGAGGGGAAAATAAGCGAGCAATGTGACCAGCTTCGCCTCCATGCCCGATTTCACCATCCCGGTCATCGAGGGGTCCAGGGCCCAGGGTTCGGCGATGTGGCGGTTGGTCACGACGTGACCCCGGTCATCAACCAGAAATCCCGTGCCCATGTATTCCAGCAGCGCGGACGGCACGGCGCCGGGCTCGCCCTTCTGGACAAAGCCATACGCGATGTAGAGAAAGCAGACCGAGGGCCCATGCCGCCTGATCAAGTGCTCGGCGCCGGCCCGCGCCTGCTCCAATGCTTTGAGCCGTTCAGTGAGCGCCCGTACCTCTTCCGCCGGGGAGCCCCGCCGCCGTTGCTCGTCCAACTGCGTAATCAGGCGATCATTCTCCGCCTGCCGCGCGGCCAGCGACTCGGCGACCCTCGCCCGTTCCTCCGCAATGCGCCGCTCCAAATCGGCCTGCGTCCGGCGGGCGGATTCGAGCTCCTCCGTCAGGGTGGTCATGTGCCGCTCGAAGGCCTTCCTCGTCTTGTAACCCGAATAGATCGCGCCTGTGACGACGCTCAGCAGAAGAACCAACAGGCCGACCACAACGACCTGCGTGGCGCGCGACGCGTGGCGCCGAAGGTCGTAAGCCAGCTGGCCTACAAAGGAGCCGATGGATCCCTGTCCATCTCCCGGCGCCTCGGCCGCGACGGCCCGGGCGTCATCGAGGATCTCCCGAGCCAGCTTGCAGGCGGCGTACTCCTGAGGGCGGATCCGAAAGCGCAGTTTCGGCCCCTTCGGCCCGAGCTGGAAGATGTCCTTGTCGGTGAGAATCGCCTCGTCGACCGGCAGGTCGTTCAGCAGCGTCCCCACGTCCGGGTCCCGATTGCGTAGACGCATCTCGCAGTCGGTCTGGAAGAGCTCGGCGTGAACGGGGGACACGGGATGGCCGCCGTCCGGCGAAAAGACGACGTCGTTGATGGGGTCGCTGCCCAATGACAGCCAGGGCCGGTCGAAATACTGCGTTTCGCCCCGCTTCTGCCCCGAGAGATGGACCAGCGCGAACTTCATCGGCTGCTTTCCGCTGCTGCCCGGCTACCGCCGGACGACGAGTACTGCGCAAGGAGAATACTTGATGATGCCGTCCGAGACGCTGCCCAACAGGAATCGGGAAGCCCCGGTCAGTCCGCGGGAGCCGACGATTACCAGATCGGCGCGCTCGGCTTCGGCGATTTTCACGATCTCATGGCTGGGGTGGCCGTGCACGATGGCGATCCTGGATTCGAAGCCGGCCTTCTGAATGCGCTCGGCCGCCTGCTTGGCCACCACTCGCGCCTTCTTGAGCAGGGGGGTTCGCAACTGCTCCAGGAACGACGCCAGCGTCTGCGGCTGCTCGATGGCGTCGATCGGGAGCGGCGGCACCACCGACACAACCGTGATTTCCGCGACCTCCGGCAACGGCATTGTGAGGAGGTACTCGACGCCCGCCCAGGCATCCTTCGAGCCGTCCATCGCCACAACAATCCGCCTGAACACCGGCACGGGCTTTTTGATCAGCAGCACGGGACAG
Organism: uncultured Nitrospirales bacterium; assembly: GCA_964384595.1. Taxonomy (GTDB): domain Bacteria; phylum Nitrospirota; class Nitrospiria; order Nitrospirales; family NS-4; genus SCTG01. The sequence goes on along the minus strand of CAYLLY010000006.1, from coordinate 13,246 downwards.
CCGGCATGCATCACGACCTTGCGTGACACACTGCCCAGCAGGAACGCGCGGACGTCCGTCTGGCCCCGCGAGCCCATCACGATCAGGTCGGTCTTCCGCTTTTCCGCCGTCCGTACGATCGCCTCAGCCGGGTGCCCACGGATTATGCGGTTCTCCACCGGACCCCAGACGGCTTGCAGCGCGCCCGTCGTGCGCTCGAGCAGCCCCCGGCCGATCTCCTCCGCCATGATCTTGGCCCGCTTCATCGCGCCTTGCGCCGGCCCGCCGACTCCCTTCGGCAGACGCAGCTTCGCCACGTCCAGCACGTGCACCAGGAGCAGAGACGAGTCTTTGGGAAACGACACGTGCTTGAGCACGTCCACCGCCCACCGCGAATGCTTCGATCCATCCAGCGCGCAGAGAACTTTCATGCCGCGTTCACTCAGACGGAGACCGCTTCGCCGGCGTGCGCCGGGCGGATTCGGTCCGGGCCTTCTGCTTGCGCTTCTCGCGGAACGTCCGAAGTTCTTCTTCCATCGCGTAAAACGTCGCCCGGATCGCCTCCTCGAACGTTTTCTCCGTCTTGCTCGCGGTAAAGGTCCCGCCGTTCACGTTGCACACCAGCCGTGCGCTGGCGATGTTCGGCCCCTTCTTGTGATGGCGGTTTTTCTCCAGCGTCACGCGCGCGTGGAGGATGTCGCCGTGGCCCTCCTGGAGATCGTGCAGGCGGGCCTCGATTTCATCCTGCCAGCGCGGGGTCATCTTGAGATTGCGGCTCTCGGTGCGAATGTCCATGATGTGTCCTCAGTCCTCCTTCAATTTGATTCGGCTTGCACGGCGTGCTGCCAGTAGGTGTCCACTGCGTCCTGAATGTGTTTGATCGCGTCCTCCTGCCTGGCCGGGTCGAAGAGATGCCCAAAACGCCCCTGGAGCTTGAGATAGTCCTCCACGGGGCGCCGCTTGGGAATATAAGTGTGCGTGACCCGGCCGTCAATCGCCTCCTTGAGCGGCCACAACCCGGTCTCCACGGCGAGTTTGGCCACCTCGGGGCTCTGCGCCGGATCGTAGTGCCAGCCGGTCGGGCACGCAGAGAGCGCCAGGAAGAGCTTGGGGCCCGTGACGCGCGCGGCGCGCGCGAACTTCTCCGCCAGGTCCAGGGGGTGCCGGGGCGAGACCGTCGCGATGTACGGCGGCCGGTGCGCGCGCCAGATCTCGAAGATGTCCTTCTTCTCCCGGTTCGCGCCGGCCGGATGTCGCACGCTGCAGGGCGACGTGGTCGTCCGCGCTCCATACGGCGTGGCAGACGAGAGTTGCACGCCGGTGTTCCCGTAGGCCTCGTTGTCGTAGCAAATATAGTAGAAATCGAGGTTGCGGTAAATGGCCCCCGACGTGGACGAGAGCGCCATGTCATAGGTCGAGCCGTCGCCCGCCAGCACCACCACCTTGAGGTCCTCCTCCTTGGGCAGCCGCCCCTTCGCGATGAGCACGTCCAGAGCGTCGCGAACGCCCTGGGCGCCGGCCGGGGCCGAGCCCATCGTCGTGTAGAGCCAGGAGGCGTTGAGCGCCGTGAAGGGATAGACCGCCAGCATCGTGAAGCAGCCGGCGGCGTTCACGTAGACGACGCGCTCCCCCAGCACCTTCGCCGCCAGGCGCAGCGCCTCAAGCCCGCCGCAGCCCGCGCACAGCGGCGTGCCGGGAAGGACGTATTCCTCCCTCGGGATCTGCTTGATCTTCTTGAACGTCTCGCGTGTCCAGGGCATGGCTTACTCCTGCTTGCCGGCGATGTCCAGCAACTGTTCCATCTCCCGATGCTCGCCCTCCGTATAAAGGAGCACCGGCCCGATCCCTCGGCCCCGCTCGCCTGCTTCCGCCGTCTGCGCGAAGATGCTCTCGAACTCGGCCTCGCTGACGTTCTTCCCGCCGAGCCCGCCGATGAACGAGCAGAGGGCCGGCGGCCTGAACGGCTCATGGTAGAGCGAGGCCGCGATCTCCTGGAAGAGAATCCCGCCGAGCCCGGGAGCCAGGTTCTGATCCAGCACCGCCACCGCCCGGCGACCCCGCAGGGCCTGAGCGATCGCCGTCGCGGGCCAGGGCCGGATCACCCGCAGGCGCAGGAGGCCGACGCGGCGGCCCCGCGTACGGGCCGCGTCCACCGCGGCCTTGCCTTTCGTGGCGAACGCGTTGCTCATCACAAGCACGTCCTCCGCGCCGTCCAGCCGGTAGCCATCGACGAGATCGTAGCGCCGGCCGAACAGACGTTCAAATTCCGCCGCCGCTTCCTGGTGAACTTCAAGCGCGTTGGCCGCCGCCAGATGCATCTGGTGGCGGAAATAGGTGTACGTCGCGCCCCCGAGCACCGCCACGCCCAGCGCCTGCGGGGCCGACGCCTTGAAGCCCAGGTGCGGCGGCCGGTACGGTGGCAGGAACGCCCGTACCTTGTCGGGGTCCGGCAGCGACACCGGCTCGCGGGTGAAGGACAGATAAAAGCCGTCCAGGTTCACCATCACGGGGAGCAGCACCCGCGGGTCCTCGGCGATGCGGTACGCCAGCAGCACCGAATCCAGCACCTCCTGGCAGGTCTCGGCGTGAATCTGGAGGAAACCCGAATCGCGCGCGGCCAGCACGTCGTTGTGATCCGGCTCGAGCGTGATCGGCGCCGCGACGGCGCGGGAGACGTTCACCAGCACCAGCGGCGCGCGCCAGCCGGCGATCGTGTACAGCAGCTCAAAGGCATAGAGCAATCCCTGGCTGGAGGTGGCCGTGAAGACCCTGGCCCCCGTTGCCGAGGCGGCTCCGGCCGCCGTCATCATCGAGTGCTCGGAGTCCATCGTGACGAAACGCGCCGGCAGTTCGCCTCGGTCGCACCATTCCTCCAGCGCCTCGACGATCTCGGTCTGGGGCGTGATGGGGAAGGCGGGCACGTAGTCCACGTCGGCCAGCCGCGCGCCCCAAGCCGCCGCCAGGTTGCCGGTCAGCATCTCACCGCTCATCGGGAGCCCTCCGCCGCTTCCCGTTCGGCCACCAGCGCGTGCGTCGGGCATTCCTCGACGCACAGCATGCACCCCTTGCAATGGTCGTAATCGATGATCGGCCGGTCTTGCCCGTTCAGCGAAATGGCCGCGTCCGGGCAGTAGACATAGCACAACCAGCAGCCGTTGCATTTCTCCGGAATGAGGACCGGCCGAAACACCCGCCAGTCGCCGGTCTTGCGTAGCGGAGTGTTGGCCCCCGCGGCGATACGGGCCGTTCCCCTGGTCGGCGGATCGTAGATCGGATTCCAAAGAGTAGCGGGAGGCGCCTGCTCCACCATTGATTCGCCGACCGGAACGATCGGAACCGCCTGGAAGCATTCGTTTGTCAGCGACAGGTTCTGCTCCAGCCCCGAGACTGTGACGCCCAGCGCCCGCAGTTCCTGCGCCACGGCGGCGCGGAGGCTTTCAGCGCTCAACCCTAAGAGACGCGCGGCAACGGCGCCCAACGGTGCACTCAAGGCCCTGATACTCCCGAGTCGCGCCAGCATCATGCCGGTGAGATCCATCACCGAGAGACGGCCGGACACGGCAGACGTCTCGCGGATGCGATCGGGCGATCGCGGCGAATTGACAAAGACGGCGGTCGATTCAGTCACGCCTTCCAGTGTGCGGGCGATCGGATCGTCAAGAAGGGTTTCATCGGCCACAACCACGAGATCGGGTTGGGCGATCAGCCCGCGTTCGAGGATCGGACCATGTGCAAGGCGCGTGTAGGCGGCGACTGGAGCGCCCCGCCGTTCCGCCCCGTAAACCGGCGAGTCCTGGGCCGTGAACCCGGACAGAAAGGCGGCGGTGCCGACGATACGGCTGGCGGTCTTGGCCCCCTGCCCGCCTCTGCCGTGAAAACGAATCCTGATCATCTATCCCGTTCCTGCTGAATAATCAATACAAGGGACATGCCAAGCCGGCCGAAATAGAGGCGCAGATTTATCCAAGGAATTCACGCAGCATGGGTGAAGGCCCGAGTGCGGCTGGCGCATTCCGCCCCAGGTGATTCGACTTGTGCTGGAGCCAAATGCCCCTCCGTCCTAGTCTCCGGTGTTGCAAGGTCCGGGAAAACATGCCTTAATACGAGAGCACAGCCTTTGCTCGATCCCGCCGTCAGGCATCTGACTGCGCGCCGAAAGACGAGAGGAAGGAGGGGGGCATGATCCCGAGAAAGTTGCTGCATTGTATTTCAGCGTTCGGCTTTGTCATGGGTCTGATTCTCCCGGTGCTCCCCCTCTCGGCGTCGGCCGAGACGAAGATGAGCAAGCAGATGGAAGTCCAGGCCAATCAGAAGACGGTCGGCGAGATACTGGCCGCGTTCGACAAGGCCGAGAAGGCCCTGAAGGAACAGGACCTGGACGATCTCATGGCCATCTATTCGAATAACTATGAGTACCGCGGGCTCACAAAGAACAACCTGCGGGACTTGTGGAAGGACCTCTTTGCCAAATACCGCCGGATCTCGAGCCACCATATCTTCTCGAAGATCGCCGTGACGGTGGAAGGCAAACACCCCAAGGCCCGCATCACCTGTACCGGCGGCCTGTGGGCCACGGCGGAATCGACGGGCGAGCGCATCATCATCGACAGCTGGTTTGATGAAGTGCACCGCCTGGTGTACGAGAACGGCGCGTGGCGGATCCTCGGCCACGACGGGGAGGACCAACAGGCCGTGCAGTCGGGGGCCGCGCACCCGTTCTTCTGACTAGAAACGCTCCGCCGGCAGGTCCGGCAGCGAAAAGCGCGTCGCGTGGCCGGCCTTCCTCATGTAGAGGAACCCGCCCCGCGGGCTCTTGATATCGGCCTCGTGATAGAGGAACTCGAACAGCTCGTCGGCCTGCGCCGTGGGCGCCACCACGGTCACGATTTCCTTCTCGAATTGCCGGGGTAAGCCGTTCTTCCGCACCGGGTCCCCGATGGCCGACCCGCGGGCATGGTGGAGGTTCGCCCGCGTGAGGCCCCGCTTGCGGAGCGCTTCGATCAATTTGAAACCCCCTCCTTTATAGAGCACGCACGTGATCACCTTCGCGTCCGGCTCCATCTCCGCATTCTCGGGTAACGCCATCGCCGTCCCTCTTCGAGCCCCGGTCACTGCTTTTGCCGGGTGAGTTTCTCCACGATGTGGTGCGGGATGTGGGTCGCCGCTTTTTCGAGCGGCGTGACGTACATGAACCCCATGCCGGGCGTGTCCATCCGGCCGGCCAGGTACATGGCCTCGAAGATCCGGTCGGCCTGATCGGTCGAGACGACCACATTGATCACTTCCTTCTCGACCTCCACCGCCACCCCCAGGATTCCCAGCCGCTCCCGAACGCCCGTGCCGCGGGCATAGTGCACGGTCGCGCCTTGCGCGCCGGCCTGTCGCGCGGCCTTCACGATCTCATCGGCGAGCCCGCGCTGGACGATGCAGGTAATGAGCGATACGTCGGTCAGAACCGTGAACTCTCTCGTGCTCATGCTCCTTGGGTCTCCCCCATGTCTTCCGCGAGCGCGGCCTCCTCTTCCCGGCGACTCCTGGCCCGGGCCCTCCATTCGATCAGCAAGCCGACGGCCAGCACGGCCATGATGGGGAACAACGACGCGGCGGCCAGGATGCCGAATCCCTCCACGGCGCCCACGGCTTTCCCGAACCCCAGCCCCATCGCGAGAACGAGCGGGACGGTGACAGGCCCCGTGGTGACCCCGGCGCTGTCCCACGCGACGTTGACGTACTCCTCGGAGGACAGCGCGGTGAGAAGCAACGCGACCGCATAGCCCGGGACCAACAGATAGGTCAACGGGAAATCGAAAATGATCTTGGCCACGCCGACAGCGATGCCGATCCCGACGCCGACCGAAACGGAGTACATCAGCAGGGACTTGCTGAACGCGCCGTTGGTCAGGGTCTCCACGGTCATGCCCAGGGCGTTCAGCGCCGGTTCGGCCAGGGTCGCGCCGAAGCCCAGGAGCCAGCCGAAAAGGACGGTGACTGCGACGCCTACCGCAAAGCCGTAGAGCGGCGATTCGCCCATGGCCTCAATGCGCGTGAAGGCGCCCGGCACGAGGCCTCCGGCCTGATCGCCCAACATGGCCAGGCCGTACGTCAACCCGAGGTTGATCAGGATCATGCCCAGCACCGCCAGCGTCAAACCATAGTTCACAATGGTATCTTCACGGATTTTTTCCTTGAGCAGTATCTTCAGCACGAACATGAGAAACACCACGAGGGGCACGATCGCGCGGATCGCCATGACGATCTCGAGGCCGGGCGTGGTCTCGTACCAGGCCGGCTCTGCGCCCGACGCGACGATGGCAGCCTGGATGACAGCCTGCGACGAAGACACACTCGCGACATAGAGGCCCAGCAGCAGCACGCCGGCAATGGGAAAGACGGAGGCGAGCGTCACGATTCCGAAGCCCGCCAGCGTGGAGGCACCCGTCCCCACCGCCGAAGCAACGCCGATCCCGAGCGCCAATACCAGGGGAACCGTCACGGGGCCGGTCGTCACGCCGCCGCAATCCCACGCCAGGCCGATCACCTTCCTGAGCTCCGGGTCGAAATGGCAATACACGGTGAGGAGCAGCGTCGGCGTCACGCTCGCGTAGATGAGGGGCTTGAGGCTCCAACCGTAAATGAACCGCAACGTGCCCAGCAAGGCCGCCAGCCCGACGCCGAGGCCCACCACCAGCACCAGCGCGCCGGACCACTCGCGCAGCAGTGCGGAGAGCACCGGGGCCTTGTCCGCGCTGACGAGCGCACCGGCCGCCTGGAGAGCCCCGATCGCCGGTTCGGCAAACGTGACCCCGACGCCCAGGAGAAACACGATCACCAGCACCACGGGAAGCGGCGATTTGCGCGGCAACAGATCGCCGATCGTCTCTCCGAACGGCATGAGGCCGAGCTTGAGCCCTTCCATGAACAGCATGAGCCCCACCATGACGGCCATGAGCCCGCCGCCGATCACCGCCGCGTCGGCGACCGATCGTTGCAGCACGACCATCTGGAACACGGCGAGATACAGCGCCAGCGGCAGGACCGCGCGGAGCTGCTCGACGAACCGCACGCTCACATAGGGCGTGACGAGCCGGTAGATGTCCATGGACCGGAGCTTTAATTTCTCCGGTTGGACGGGAATCGCCCGGCCCTGCGCATCGGTCTCGACCGGCGTCATCAACCGCGCGTAGCTGATCTGGTTGTGCTGGACAGCGACTTCCCCGAGAAAGTCTCCGAACCGGACCCGTCGGACGATGGAGGACTCCCGGAAAGGATCGTGTGCGTCTATGCTCATGTCGAAAGATTTCGCGCCATCATGGAGATTCCACCGGAACGTGTCAACTCTCTGCGCTCGTTCATCGCGGAATCAGATGGACCGCCGAGGCCTTGACGGTGGCAGTCACCGGCGACCCCGGAGCAAGCGCCAGATCCTGCGCCGCCTGGCGGGTGACCAACGCCGTCAGCGAAAAGCCGCACTCCACGGTCACGCGCGAGACCGGGCCAGCCGGACGGATTTCCGTAACCCGGCCGGCCAGATGATTGCGGGCGCTGCTGCTCGGGCGGGTCCCGATTTCGAGCGTCACGTCCTCGGCCCGGATGCAGAGATAGAACTCCCCGTCCCGCCCGTCCGGCTCGACGGCCCAGAGCCGCACGCCGCCCACTTCCAGCGCGACCAGGTCGTCCTTGCGCTCGGCCACCCGCCCGGTCACGACCGTCTCCACCCCGACGATGGCGGCGACTTCCGCATCGGCGGGCCGGCTGAAGACTTCGTCCGGCGCCCCGACCTGGAGTACGCGGCCTCCCGCCATCACCGCCACTTCGTCCGCAAGCGCCAGCGCCTCCACCCAATCGTGCGTCACACAGACGGTCGGAATGCCCTGCCCGCGCAGCAGCCCCCGCAACTCGCCGCGCACCTGCTCGCGGGTCGGCGCGTCGAGCGCCGAGAGCGGCTCGTCGAGCAGCAGGAGCCGGGGGCGCCGGGCCAGCACCCGCGCCAGCGCCACCCGCTGCTGCTGCCCTCCTGAAAGCTGCGCCGGGCGGCGTTCCGCCAGCCCTTGCAGATGCAGCAAGTCGAGCAGCTCCTGCACACGCCGCTCGCAGTCGTCGGCGTCGGTTCCCTGAAGCGCATAACTGATGTTGCCCGCGACGGTCAGGTGGGGAAAGAGCGCGTAGTCCTGGAAGAGGTACCCGACGGCGCGAGCCTGCGGAGGGGCGTGGATCCTTGTCTCCGCATCGAACCAGGTTTCGCCGGCGAACGTGATCCGGCCGCGCGACGGCCGTTCCAATCCGGCCAGGCATCGTAAGATGGTAGTCTTCCCCGAACCCGACGGGCCGAACAGAACCATGACGTGCGGCTTCCCGACCGGGAGCCGGAAGGCCCCGTGAATGGAAGGACCGCCGTTGTACGCTTTTTCGAAGGCAGCCGTCATCTCATCGGCCATACGGCCCACAGCCTCCGGTTCACAGCGTAGACCACCGAGAGGATCGCGAACGAAAAGACCAGCAGCACGAGCGCGGTCTGCGCGGCCCCCGCGTAGTTCAACGCCTGCACCTCGTCGTAAATGTCGATGGACACCGTGCGCGTCACGCCCTCGATGTTGCCGCCGACCATCAGGACCACGCCGAACTCGCCCATCGTATGGGCGAAGCTCAGCACGACGCCGGTCACGACGCCGGCGACCGACAGCGGAAGCGTGATGCGGAAAAAGGTCGCGAACCGGGAAACGCCGAGCGTCCACGAGGCTTCGATCAGCTTCGGGTCCACGGCCCCGAAGGCCGCGGTGAAAGGCTGCACCGCAAAGGGCAGGCTGTAGAGGACCGACGCGAAGAGAAGCCCTTCGAACGTGAACGCCAGCGGATGGCCGACGATCGTCTGATACCACTGTCCGACCGGGCTTTTCGGGCCGATCGCGACCAGGACGTAAAACCCCAGGACCGTCGGCGGCAGGACGAGCGGCAGGGCCACCACGGACTCCGCCAGGAATTTCCAACGCCAGCGTGAATAGGTCAGCCAGTAGGCGATCGGCATGCCGACCGCCAGGAGGATGACGGCGGTCAGGGCGGCCAGCTTGAGCGTCAGAAGAATCGCCGTCCAGTTCATGGGCTATCGTTCCTTGATGATCATGACCTCTGTGGCTTTCATCAGCGCCACGGCGGTATCGCCGACCTTGAGGCCGAGCTGCTCCAGGGCATCGCGGGTAATCACCGCCGTGATCTTGTGCTCGCCCACGTCGAGGTTCACCTGGGCCAGAATCGCGTCCCGCTTGATGGCCGACACCTTGCCGACGAACTTGTTCCGTCCGCTGACGTCCTCGCCCTCCACCTTCTTGCCGAGCCACCGGTCGAGCAGGGACTTCTTGAACCGGTAACGCCCGCCGATCTTCGAGCTGGGGATCTTCCCCTCCCACATGTAGCGGTAGAAGGTCGGCAGGGCCAGGCGCAGGTACTTCGCGGCCTCGCGCGCGGTCAGCACGTCCTTGGGAGCCTCTGCGGAAACAGCCCGTCGCTTCCCCGGCACGATTCACCTCTTTGCAAGCAGAAGTATGTGAGAATATTATGGCGAAATCCGAGAGAAGTCAACTAGAACGAGGTCTATTCTTATCTCAATTGTCTCAGCCTCGTTGTCACGGCAAGAAGAAGCCATACCGCTTGAACACCGTCTTCCCTTCAGGCCCCTTGATATAGTCCAAAAACGTACGGGCCGTTTTCGGATCCTTCGCGGCTTTCAACACAACCGCTCCCTGCTCCAGCCGGGGATAGGCCTCGACCGGCACTTCCCAGAACGCGCCGGTTTCCTTCAGGGCCGGCGCGACGGCGAGCGACAACGCAATTATCCCGATATCGGCGCCGCCCGTCTGCACGAATTGCGCCGCCTGCGAGATGTTCTCCCCCAACACCAGCTTGTCCTTCACCGCGTCATAGACCTTGAAATGCTCCAGCGCCGCCACGGCCGCGCGCCCATAGGGGGCGTGCTTCGGGTTGGCGATGGCAATCTTTTTTACCGATGGATGTTGCAGGGCCTTGATCCCCGACGATCCCACGTCTATCGGCGAGCCCTTCGGCACCCACACAACGATTCTGCCGACCGCGTACATGTAGAGCGTCCCCGGTTCCGCCAGGCCGGCCTCCTCCAGCTTCTTGGGATAAACGATGTCGGCCGAAAAGAACAGGTCGAACGGCGCGCCGTTCGACAGTTGCGCATAGAAATTCCCGGATGAGCCCAGGGAGAGCTTCACGGTGTTGCCGGTCTTCTTCTCGAACCCAGCGGCGATCTCCTTGAACGCGAAGTTCAGATCGGAGGCCGCGGCGACGGTGATCTCGGCGGCGCGCGCTGTGATGGCCCACAGACACAGCGCGCATGTCACAGCCGTGACAAACCACCTAGAGACTCGCATAATTGCGAATTTGCCCATCTGACAGAATTGCCGTCTTGCGCACGGCAACCCGGTTTTCAAAAAGGAAAGCGTACAGTCAGTAGCCATGTGTGATCCTGGTTTCGGAAAGAGGTAATAGGGGTCTGATACCCGAGGCCAACGACGGCTTTGACTCTATCCCAGACCGGGAACCGGCCAAGAATCAACCCTGGCGTTATTGTCCATTGGTTTTTATTTTTCGTGGCAACCGGGCCATCAACCCAATGGGTGTAGCTGAATTCGACTTCGGGCCAGAGGTATTTGAAACCATACAGCTGTAAGGCTGTATTCCAGACAATCGGAATACCGATTGCCTTTTCATGTCCATCGGGAATGCTCGCGCTCACTGTAGTTTGAATGTCGAAGCCCTCTGTCCTCGTCCCCCAACCCTTACCGGCGGCGAGCGTAGGGGTATAGATAATCTGCTTCTTCGAGAACTCATCGACTCCAGTCGGAATGGTCATGCCGAGGAAGCCCGTCAGGATATAATTTCCGTGTTCCTCGTTGGCGGCCAGAAACCGGTACTTAAACAGGAAGTTCATATCTACCAAGCCTTCCTCCTTGAAGGGCTTTTTCGATGTCCTGATCACTTGGTAGGTCGGAATGCCGATGATGATTTCAGTGTTCTCTGTAGGAATCAATTCGAGCCCTTTTTGTCCGCCGTAGTTGTTCAGATATTCGCCGTTTGGCCTTGGTTGCCAAAAGAAATCTTCGCGTACCTCTTGTTCAAGACGCGGGGTGACCGTCACGATTGGCGTCATCCAATGCGGTTGTTCTTCCTTCGCCTTATCTGATCGGGCAAACCAGTTTCTAAAAAAGTCCTCACTAGACTCCTGATCCGCCGACGCGGTCCCGAAGGCGATGATCACGAATCCGATCACGAAGCAGACGATTCGCGCAGTCATTGTCATCCCCCCGGCCGGACAAGGAGCCGATGATAGCCGTACCGGAGAGAATGATACTAAAACTGTATTTATGATGTCAATACTACAATAATTTTCTCTAAAACATCCAAAAACTGACTGTATCATTGATCTTGGCAAGGGGCCCCAAAGCTGTGGAACGGGCAAGTCACTCAGTGCGGGAAGGAGCAGTTGCCGTCGAGCTGAAATCCGTGTATAAGACTCCCGCGCCAGTCCTGCCGCACAGGAGCCCTGTAATGAAATGATCAGAAGACTGTTGCCGGGCGTTCTCGTTCTGCTCTGCGCCGGATGCGCCGGTCCGACCATCGCCTCACGCGCGACGGTCGGCGAGGCGACCTGGTTCGTCCGCCTCGACACCTTCCTGGACGCCCGCTCGGCCGCCGATGTGCGCTTCGATCACCCGGCCGAATTCTCCAACGCGGAACTGACGGCGCTTCTGAGTCGGGTCCAGGCGCAGGAACGTGTGGGCCTGCTGGAGCGGAAACCCTTCCCGCAGCCCCTCTTTTCACCCGGCGAGATCAAGCAACTGGTCCCGGGCCTGCAGAAGGCGTTGCGGTCGGCCAAACCCATCGAGTGGGCGGTCTTTTTTTCGGCTTTGCCCGGGGGAGTGGTTCAGGAGGTCACGTCCGGGGGGCTGTTCGTGAAAGGCAACCGGCTTCATGTCGTGGTCGCCAACCACCATGAGCGGATCCCATCCGGTTCCGACGGCCTCGCCGCCATCCGGGTGAATCCCCTGAGCCCCTGGGGAGGGAAAGGCGTGACGCTGTCGTTCGATCCGCCGAGGTTCGTGGCGGGGACACAAGCCACGTGGCTGGGCGGCTCAGCGGCGGCGCCGGCCAGCGAGCTGGTCCTGGATCATTCGGCATTTCTTGCGGAGACGCTTGCTCCCGCCACCGCGCCCGTGGCGGCCACTCCGTCTCCCGCCGTCCAGAGCCCCCCTCTCCAGCCGCCGGCTGCGCCGCGTGATACGGGCGTCGCGCTGATGAAAGATCAGATTTCCGGCCTGCAGAACGAAGTCGAGCGCCTGCGGCGAAGGCTCGAAGAGCAGGACGACGACATCGCCCTGCTCAAAACCCGGCTCTTCGAGCTCGACGCGCTGATCAAGAATCCGCCCAAGAAGAAGCCCGCCCGCTAGAAGCTGATCCCCAGGTAGACGCCGGCCGTCCCAAAGCTATTCGAAGTCTGGGTCTGATCCGAAGACACATGATAGCGCCCGTCCAGGCCGATATGGAATGCCTTGTAGATCCGGTACTCAGCGCCGGCCCCGAACTGGACGCCGATATCCAGCACCGTCGTCGCATTGGACGGCGGGCTGATTACATGGAAATCCAGCCCGATTGGAACGATCCAGGGCCGCAGCCGGCTGCCCTCCAAGAACTTGATCTTGGGCGCGATGTCCACGGTGAGCATGGTGATCTGGACTTGGTCCCTTCTGACCGAGCACGTCGTGATCCCAGCGGCCGCACAGGTGGAGGGTACGGCCACTGTCACCGTGTTCGAATCGAAGCGCTTGAACTCGACCCCGATCTCGCCAAGAGCCCAGGTCTTGCTCATCATCCCCCACACATCCTTCGAAAGCACCAGATCAAGCCCGGCGCCGACGTAGTAGCCGTACTGGCCGTTGTTTCGTCCACTAAACCCAAACGCATCCGTGAAGGTCTCCCCGGCTCGGTCACTCGTCATGCCGGCCCACCCGCCGCGGAAGAACACCTGGTTTCCCGTCTCATCAGCCCATGCCGCGTTCGTGGAAGCAAGCGTCAGCGCCATCGCGCCGGTCAGCAGTATCAGAGCAAACTTCTTTTGCATGGACTCACTCCTTTCCGATGTCAGGGATGTGATAGGGAACGATCGAGAATTCGATAGCCTGAAATAAGTGTCTGACGGAGGATCCGCCCTATGCGGATTGGGGTTGGTCGGAGGCCAGTCCTTAGTAACCCG
>CAYLLY010000005.1:4147-64852 GCA_964384595.1 uncultured Nitrospirales bacterium | reverse complement strand
GGTGGAGGAGCCGATCTACATCCGGCCGGCGGAACGCGTGACCTGGCTGTAAAGCCAGGGTGGGGACAGATTTCAAATCTGTCCCCATAGCACGATCGGGTCAACGGGGGGCGGGGAGCCGGGAGGGTTCCCCGCCCTTCGTGTTTTTTGACGACTCTCATTACTTGAGACTATAATGAAGGTCTACGGAGATGGCCAGCAGGCTACGCGCAAATGTATAACGCGCTTTTATGGGGGAGAGCATGAAATATCAGTGGAAAGGCATCCTGGCCGCCGCCCTTACAGCCGTGGCGCTTCTGGGGCCGGGTGTTCATTCCGTGACCGCCAAGGAATCCTTTAAAGATGAAGCCGGCCGTGTCATCTACTCGATCGACGACGAGGGGATCGTGTCGATGTTCGAAAACAGCCCCACTGATTTGACTGTATCGGTAACACGGGGAACCCGCGAGCAGATGCGACCGCAGGTCACCGAGATCAGCCCTGACAGCATTCCGGCCGGCGCCCCTGCGGTGCTCCGGCTGAAGGGGAAAAACCTGATCGGCGCGACCGTCAAAGTGAGCGTACGGGAAATCGAAGTAGGCGCCTATTCGGGCAAGCCCAAGTCATTGGACTTGCCCATCCGGGTACCGCCTGATGCAAAACCAGGAGAGGTCACCATTGAGGTATCCACGCCCATCGGAAACACAAAAACAACATTTAAAATCAAAGACATGCAGATTGGAGGCGCCGGCGCGGGCGCTCGGGATGTCGCGGGGATTGCGAAGATCTCGCCGACGGCGCCGGCTTCCTGCCCGGCGGGCATGGTCGGAGTTGCAGCGGAGCGCGGCGGTTTCTGCATCGAGGTGGACCGGACGTTCAAGGGTGACTTCCGTGCCGCCGAAAAAGCGTGCGCCATCGGCGGCAAACGGCTGTGCCAGGCGCCGGAATGGCAAGTAGCCTGCGAACAGGCCGGCGTAGGCAAGATCCAGATGAAGAATATCACCGGGGATTGGGAGTGGACCGGCTCCTGGGACCCCTACCAGTTCGATCCCGACATGCAGGCGATGGACTTTACCCCCGACATCCGGTCCATCCTGCTGGGCAAAGCCGATTGCAAGGAGCAAAAAATATCCCCGAGATGGAAACGGGATGAGTTTGCGGGCCGGTGCTGCAAGTAAGGCCCGTGAAAGGCGTACCCCATGAGAAATATTCGTGGCCTGCCGGTCCTCATCGTTGTTGCCGTCGGACTGTCGGCCGCGTCCGCCGATGCTGCTACAATTCCTGATGACCCCGGTGGATTCAACGGGTACACCTGGGGCACGCCCCTGGCCAAATTCCCCGCCTTCAAGCTCGTCAAAGACCTGGGGAGCACCGATTTCGTGAGCAATGTGGGCTTGTACGAGAGCCCGGGCGAGACGCTCACCCTGAACGAGGTGCCGCTTTCCACGATCCGTTACCGATTCGTCGAAAACGACCTGGAAAGCATACAACTCAGTTACGTCGGGCGGGAGAATCGGGACAAATTGATGCGGTGGCTGGAAGAGCGGTTCGGCAAGCTCACCCCCCACGAGCGCAAAATGGTCAATGCCGTGCTATGGTATGGTGATCAGACCGTGGTCAATTTGAAATTCGATGCCGTCACCAAGCAAGGGACGCTGTATTTTCTATCCCGGGAGTTGAATCACAGGCTCAATGAATTCCACCAAGCCACTCAAGGAGATTGACGATCCCAGGAGCCGATGATGATTGCTCTGCGTTCTCGCCGCATCATGTGGATAGCGCCGTGTCTCTGGTTGTTGGCCGGCCTGACCGTTCCTTCCGTCGTGGCGGCGGCCGAGAAGGCGGAGGATTTTTACGATGAGGTCGGGCGCCTGCTCTACTCTATCGATGCCCAGGGCGTCGTCTCGATGTTCGAGACCGACGCGCTGGACAATACGTTGTCGGTCACGCGCGGCACTCGCGATAGCATGCAGCCCCGCATCATCGAAGTGACGCCTCCCTCGATCGAGACCGGCAAGATCACGGTGGTCACCTTGAAAGGGCGCAACCTGGTCGGCGCCAAATTCTCGTCGGGCACGAAGGGGATTAAATTCGGCGGCAGCGCGCCTCGCGCGAAATCTGTGGGCGTTCCCATTGAGGTGGACGGGTCGGTCAAGCTCGGCCCGGTCGTCATCGACCTGACGACGCCCTTAGGCAAGACCTCGGTCTCTCTCACGGTGATCGAGCCGCAAATTGATCTGGCGGCCCTGGCGAGGAAAAAAGAGCCGGAATACCGGGAATTCCCGGCCGGGAAGCCGGAGTCCTGCCCGGAAGGGATGATTTCCATCGGCAGCTCCAAGGGCGGGTTCTGCGTGGACATCAATGAAACCCAAATGGGTGATTGGGTTGAGGTCGAAAAGATGTGCTCCTATAAGTTCAAGCGGCTGTGCTGGGCGGAGGAGTGGGAACTGGCCTGTAAGGAGGACCAGAAAAGCAGCCTAGGCCTGCAGAATCTCCTCGGAGGGTGGGAGTGGACCCGGAACTCGGAATACGCTGCGGCCGGGCAACATGGTAGTGGCGGGCTTGACACTGAAAACGAGGATTGGCTGGCGGTGGTGCGGGGGAAAGAGAGCTGTGCTTCAAAAGACCGGCGAGATCCCTGGCTCAGCGGGACCCGGCCGGGCCGGTGCTGCAAATAAACGTCCATCCCGCCTGACGTTGTACTCACCTGCGCGTATGCCTCTCGATGACAAGGTGGTGACGGACTTCCGCCGGCGCTTGCGTGAGGCCGTCGAGAACGACCGCGCCGCTTGGACGGCTTCGCGCCGGCTGGTCGCGCCGGCCGCCGCCGCCGACACGCTCCGGCGCCTGGCTGCGGCTGTTTCAGACTCCTCTCTTGATCCGGCTCTCCGCGAAGAACTCCTCCTGCTGCTGTCGGAAGGCAAGCGCGCCGACGTGAAGGCGCTCCCTCAGGACGCCCTTCGCGGCCTGACCGGTCTCAACCCCACCAAAGCCATCAGAAATTTGTGCCTGTTGCTGGGTGTCGGGACGGTCGATCCGGTTGGGGCGGTCTCGGCGATGACGCAAGATACGGTCGAAGCGGCCGTCCGGAGCAGAGACAACCCGTTCGATATTCTTCTGGAAGCGGATGTCGCCTCCCTCGTGGACTTCGGGGCCGGCGATCTCACATTTGAAGAGAACGTCGTCGAACAGTACTTGGCTCCGCTGGAGCAGACCGGACGGGACTTGATCCTGCATGCGCTCGATCGGCTCGACCCCAAGGAGCAATTTGGCGGCCTGGTCCGAGCGGCACGCGATCGCCTGGACCGCCTTCGGCGCCGCCCCTCGCCGCCCCTGTGGTTCCATTTCGACGGCGACCAGGATATGTTCGACCTCGGCCGCCGGTCCTCAGGGCCTTCACGGTACACCGTGGCGGTCTGCAACAGTCCGGCAACACCCACGTTCGCCTACGAGCCTTCGCGGCTCGGGTGGGAGGCGGTTCAAGCCCGCTTGCGCGAGACCAAAGGAGAGTTCCGACGGGTGCGGGCCAACGGCCGGGTTGTGCTCGAAGTCCTGCACGGGGGAGAGCGCCTGACTTTCCCGGCGTGGAAGTTCGACGTGCACGGTCCGCTGGCCTTATTGGACCTGCTCTCTCGCAAGGGCAAGTTGTGCGTCCTGGGCGCGGTGGACATGGAGGTCTTCTGGGAGATTCTTTCCCAATTGCTTCCGGATGAAAAAGCGCGGCCGCAGGGCGTGTTTTTTACCGAGAGCAATGTCGGGTGCTACCTGGGGTCCGCCTACGAGAACTTGTTGCGGCTGGCCCTTGGTGAGAAGACGGTCCTTCCTGAGGTCCGCCGGGATATTCCCAGGGTGCTGGGCGAGGCGGGACAACGAGGCGAGACGTACGGATTTCGTTATGTCGAAATCCGGCGGGGGGCGGTATTCCCCGGCGTGCCGGCCGGGAGGACCGCGCTCATCTTCGACCAGATGACCCAGGAGGCGGCCCCGTGGTTTATGACCCTGGTGCCGGCGGGCTGAACGGACATGGGCGCCAAGGTCATCCGCGACAAGACTCCCACCGCTTCCGGGCCGGTGTTCTCCGCGGACGGCCGCGCCAACGCGGTCTATCTCAACGAGCTCTTCGATGCGGTGGCCAAGGAGACCTCGGCGCGGCTCCGCCGCCGCTTCGGCGCCGACGTGCCGCTGACCGGCGGGCTGTGGGGGGGATCGTGGTACTTCGCGGACGAGTGCGGCTATACGCGCTCCCGCTTTCGCCGCCTCTACAATCTGATGTGCGTGCCCCAGATCCCGGCATTGAACGATGCCGAAAACTACAACCTGGTGTTCTTCCACTACTCCAAGGTCCTGGCGGAGGCCTTTACGCCCTATGGAATCGCCCTGGGCGAACAGGAATGGGGGGAGAGCATCCATTACAGCAACCGGCTCCGCCCGACGATTTCCCACCAGATGTGGGACACCAACAAAAAAATCGATTACGTCAGGAGCTTCTTCACGTACAACTCCGCCGAATGGGAAGAAGCGTATCTGTACGAAACGGTCCGTCACATCAAGCAGGCGAAAGAGGTGCTGGACAGCCGGGCCATGGCCGAGCCGCCCCCCCTCGACGGCATGGCGATCCGCTTTCAACTCCAGGATACCGTGATCCTGTACCATACCCTGGAAGCGGCTTTGTCCGAGCAGGCCAAGGCCATCGCGGGTCCTCTGGTGGAGCGCATCAAGACCCGCTTTGCGCAGGGCATCAACGACGAGGACGAGATGCGCGCGATGAACCTCGAAGCGTTCAAGAGCGGGGTGATCTACGGGTATGAGGACGCGATCCGCGAGGATTTCGCCAGGGAAGGACTGGATATCACGAAGGTCGAAGAGTGGCCAGTGGAGCGGATCAATCGGGTGCCGGCAAGCCTGAAGGCGAAGCTGATCCCCCCGCTCAAAGCGCTCTTCCGGAAATTCAAGGACAATCTCAAAGCCGCGAGGGCGCGGGGTTAAGGAGTTCCGCATCATGGCCAAGTGGCTGGATGACATGACGAACGCGGGGGAGCCCCACGTCCCGGAGAATCTGAAAACGCTGGTCTGGGAACGCGATGAGGGGCAATGCTTCCAGTGCGGCGCCACCGACAAGGTGGGGGTCCACTGTATCGAGCCGTACGGCATGCCCACCGAATGCAACACCAAGGTCGTCTGCGAGAAGTGCCGGATGGAGTTTTAGAGGCTCCGCACGTCTTTGAACGCGTAGGTCTGCCGGTTCACGACCGGATAGACGGTGAAGATCGGGGTGTTGGCGGGCACGACCGCCGTCTCGGTGCCCGGCAGCAGGCCGAGATGCATGTTGATGTAGTTGAAGCTGAGCCCCTCCTGCCAGGCCTTCTTGGTGGCGTCCGCGTAGGCCGCCACCTTCTCCGTTCCGTAAGTTCGCACCACCAGGCCATACTCAGCCAGGCAAAAAGCAGCCTTTTTCTTTCCTGCGTCATGTAACTTTTTCTTGAGCTAATCAGTCTAATTTAGTCAGAGACATCACGGAGTGTTCGCAGGTATCTAGCCTGCGCTGGTAATGCAGAAGAGATAGAAGTAACGAAACACAAGCTGCTGCTGAGGCTGAAGCACGTAAACCGACTGGAGCCGCTGACTAATAAGGTATAAGATCGTCGGTAAAGTTGTCAGGAGACGGGAGGATCTATGCAAGCGATTATGCTGATTGCAATTCTATTTTTATGGCAATCATTCCTAGCTCCTGCGGTCGGAGCCACCACGCTTAGTGAGGCTATTGAGAGGTTAGACGCAGCAGCCGTGCGTGCAGCATTGAAGGCTGGCGCTGATCCGAACGAGAGGGATCGACTAGGGCGAAGCGCAATCGACATAGTTTTCAACAGTATCTTTTCGCCAAAAGGCCGAGCCTCGGCTATCCAGCAGGTGAACGTAGAGGAAAAAGCTATTGAAGTCCTGAACGTACTTTTGGAAGGGGGAACAATTCTTAAGCCTATGGACGCTGACTCTCATCTCGGTAGTTCCGTCCTTGCTGGTTCCTACAAGCTGGCGAAAATTTTCTTAGAGCGTGGAGCAAATCCTAATGGTATGAAAGATATAACCGGCTTAATAGATGCGCCTATTGTTGTAGCCACAAAAAAAGGCCATCCTGAAATCATCAAACTTCTTTTAGAATTTGGGGCAACGCCGCTCAATCCGTCGGTCACAGCTCAAATTCGGTTTATCGGAGCTGCAGAAAAAGGTGATCTTGAGGGAATGAAATTAGAGCTATCGAAAGGCGCTACGGTTGATGGCAAAACTCCTAACGGAGAGACAGGATTAGTGAACGCGGCTAAGGAGTGTCGTGTGGAAGCGGTGAGTTTTCTTTTGTCCAACGGTGCAACCCCCAATCTTCCTGGAAAGCACGTAATCATGGGTGGTATTGCTCCTCTCCATGCAGCGCTTGTTCAAAATGTTCGAACCTTTCAAAGCCGTGGCTGTGACGTAATCGTCAGGTCTTTATTGGCGGCGGGAGCCTATGTTTCTTCTACTGATGACCTGACAAAGATGACACCATTACATATTGCTGCGAGGTCAAATAATGCAGTCGCTGTAAGAATGCTGTTAGAAGCGGGGGCTAATGTCATGCCGAAAGATGCGGATGGGAAAACACCATTGGACTATGCAGTTTCTGGAGAGGTTATAAAACTATTGAAAGCTCATGGAGCCAAAGAGTAGCAGGTTTACTATGATGTCTTCTTAGGAAAATTAATTGATATGGATACAATTCAGAATAAGCTCAAAGCTTTGCATGGCCAAGCTCCAGATGGCCGCTATAGGGCTGTTGATGATAGTGGCGGAACCGTTCATCTAGGGGAGACGGTACTCCCAATTTTAAGGCAGGTTGAAGGACAACGATGGGAACTGATAGGAACAGGGTTTTTCATTTCCGGCAATGGTGTCTTTGCTACAGCCAAGCACGTGCTGCATGATGTCTTGGACGCAAAGGGACAGCAACTCCATCCCATCGCAATCTTTCAATTCATATCGGGCAATCAGTACCTAATTCGTCCTGTAATGTTAGGATCCCACAACACTGAAGCAGATATCGCCATTGGGGTGCTGCAGCAGGCGACCCATAACGAAACGGGCGAGGCTTTGAATAACAGAACCTTGACCCTAACTACCAATGCACCTAAGGTCGGAGAAATCGTAGCTACTTATGCTTATCCAAATACAGTGAACGAACAGAACGAATCAGTCCAGAGCCTGATTTTTAACCCAGCGTATTATGAGGGCATTCTGGAAGAATACTTGGTCGAAGGGCGGGATAACTCTATGCTTCCTGGTCCGTGCTATCGAACGTCGATAATAATGCATGGCGGTGCAAGCGGTGGTCCAGTAGTGGGACCATCGGGCAGGGTTTTTGCCATCAACTCAACAGGTTTCCACGGTGCAGATATTTCTTATGTTTCCCGCATCAATGAAATCCTTCCGCTGAGTATAAACATTATGGATATGGGAACACTTCGCTCCATTACAGTCTTGGAGATGGCTCGACGGGGCTGGGTTACATTTGCCCCTCCGCTTTGAGTGTTTAGCCCCCTCACCTTCATCCTCTCCCCCGCCGGGGGCGAGGGAAATGAGATGGTAGTCCGCGTTTCTTCTAAACAGGTTCAAGAAGGGCGGGGATAAACCCCGCCCCTTCTATGAGCGTGCGCCTGTCAACCGCATGGAATCTGCATTTCCTCTGCCCCCATCTTCCGTGAACCCGCGCTGAGGCGACACTCCTCCTCTCCATCCCCTCGTCGAGTGGGGAGGTGCACCCAGGCTGAAATCACGCTTCTATCCGCAGGCCCGCCACCTCACGGGTGGCCCAGCGGCCCGCACAGTAATGTGGGATCCCTGGTCCCTCAATCTACGAACACAGGGCGTCGGGGCCGCGTGGGCCCCGCCCCTCAGGGGCGTCCGAGACGACCAGGGAGCCCGGGTTACGTTGTCTGCACCACACGCCGCGTGACCTCGAAGGGCGTCTGGCGCGTGAGCACCTGAAAGACCAGTTCGCAGAGCTTGCGAGCGGTCGCCACCTTCGCGGGATTGGCCCCCCGCCGGGCTTTGATCCGCTCGTAGAACCGCCGCAGGGCGGCGTTACACTGAATCGCCGGCCACACCGCCTCGATCAACGCCCAGCGCAACCACCGATTGCCCTGCTTGGTGATCGGTCCATGCCGGGTCACCGTCCCCGAGCTATGGGTGGAGGGGACCAGCCCGGCGTAGGAGGCCAACTGCCCCGCGCGCCCGAACCGCCTGATGCCGTCGATCTCCACCGCAATCAGCGCGGCCAGGATCGCCCCGATGCCCGGAATGGAGTCCACCAACTGCATGGCACGATCCTCCGTCACCCAGGCGGTCACCTCGGCCGTCGTCGCGGCGCGCTGCTCCGTCAAGGTTTGCTCCACCGCCAAATAGCGGGTCAGGAGCATCCGCTCGGCCTCCGGCAGGTCTATCGTCTGCATCCACGCCCGCCCGGCCTTGGTGAACACATCCTTGAATGCGTGGTACGCCGCCCGCCCTGCCGGCGCTTGCCGATCCAGCAGCGTATGGATTTGGTTGCGCACACTGGTCCGCAGCTTCGTACAGAACGCGCGTTGTCGCAACACGTGTTGCCGCGCCCGTACCGCTGGGGGCCGGATGTGCGCCGCCGGAATCAGGTCGGCCCGCAAGAGGTCCGTCAACGTCCGTGAGTCAATGGCATCGGTCTTGATCCGCGCCGAGGCAATCGCCTTCACCTTCAACGGATGCGCCAGCGTGATCGCCTGGGCATAGGGCTCGATCAGGTCATGGATCACCGTCCAGTTCCGACACGCCTCAATGACCACCGCCCGCTGATCCGGGGGCAGCGCGTCCATGAACGTCGCCAGCGCCTCCGGCGTGTTGGCGACATAGCCGCGTTTCATCACCCGGCCCTCCGGCGTCGTCACGGTGAAATGCGACCGGAGCTTGGCATAGTCAATCCCGACGTATTGCATGTGCACCTCCTTGGTGAAGAGTCATTCCCTGCTCTCCACCTTGTAGCCGATTCGACCGCTGCGGTCGAATCGGAAAGGCGCACGCTCATATTATCTATAACACCCTCCACAGTCCTTGATGCGTGGGCACCATGAGGGCTTTCGCAAGGGTGTCGAGAAAGCGCGCGCGAGGCCACGGGGCGGCGCCGAGACGGGCGAGGTGCTCGGTATACACCTGGCAGTCCACGAGGTGAAACTCCCAGGTCTGGAGGTGCCGCACCAGATGGACGAAGGCGACCTTGGAGGCGTTCGGATCCTGCGTGAACATGGATTCGCCGAAGAACGCGGCGCCCAGCGAAACGCCGTAGAGCCCGCCCGCGAGCCGTCCCTTGCTCCAGGCTTCCGCGGAATGGGCGAACCCCATTTCGTGGAGCCGCTCATAGGCGCGGATCATCTCCCCGGTAATCCAGGTGCCCCGCTGACCGGGACGCCGGACGGCGGCGCAGCGCCGGATGACCTCGGCGAACGCGGTATCGTACCGCACCTCGAACGTTTGTTTGGCGATGATCTTCCGCAAGCTCTTGCTCACGTGCAATTCATCAGGACGGAGCACCATACGGGGGTCGGGCGAGAACCACAGCACGGGCGCGTCGGCGTCGTAGGGCCAGGGGAAAATGCCTTGCGCATAGGCGGCCAGCACACGCCCGGGATCGAGGCTGCCGCCCAAGGCCACCAGACCCTCGGCATCGGCCTCCCGGGGATCAGGAAAGGTGAACTCTGGTATCAGGCGACGACGGGTCATGCTGTGTCCTGATTATAGCCGCTTCTTCCCCCCGCGCTCTTCCTTTGCAACCGGTGGCCCCCTTGTAGTAGGGTGAAATCGCCGTGGCCTCCGTGTACATTCAAAGCGTGAATCCCTTGGAAGGGTATCGCCTGCGCTTGACGCTGACCGACGGGTCCGTGGTTGAGCGGGACGTGGAGGCCTTGATGAACGGGCCGCTCTTTACGCCGATCCTCCTCGATCCGTCGCTTTTTCGCGCGGCCAGCGTGGAGGGCGATGCCGTGGTGTGGCCCAACGGCGCGGTGCTGTGTCACGATGAGTTGATCGGGGGCGACGCGCCCCCCACGGGTGTGAAGAAATAGGGCAGGCTCCATGCAGGAAGCGGGAAGGGTTCGATGCGGTCCCCAGAGTTCACACACATCGCAGTGACGGGTTTGCTGGCCGGCCTGTTCGCCGGTCCGGTGTGGGCGGGGCCGCAACTGGCTCCCGATCCGACAACAAAGTCCACCGCTGACATCGGCCAGGTGCAGGGCTCCGGATGCCACCGGTTGGACGAGGGCGACAGCCTCCTGTCGGCTCAGAAGAAGGCTTTGGCCCTGGCCCGGGAAGACGCGCTCAAAAAGATCAGGACCTTTGCCGAAAGCGCCGGCCGGCTGAGCGATCACGGACTTGAGAACGAAGTCATTGCCGCAGCCAGCCGGGTCGGACTCAGCAACGAACGCATCACCAAACAGACGGTGAAGGCCAGGCAGGTGTGTGTCTGGTTGCAGGCCACGCCCAATTCCCGTGAGGTGGCCAAGCTCATCGAGCAGCGGGTGAGCGCCAAGGAGCTCGCCAAGAAGGCGCAGGATCCGGCGGTCGCGTCGGTGTCCTCCAATTTCGGGTTGAAGGTCTGGACGAACAAGAAGAATGAGCCGTTCGTGGAGGGTGAACGGCTGATCATCTACGTGGAGTCTGAGAAGGACGCGTACCTGAACCTGGATTACTACACGGCGGACGGCAAGGTGGTGCATCTGGTGCCGAATGTGTTCACCACCGAAGCGCGCATTCAGGGCGGGCAAAAGTATTCGTTCGGCGATGAGGGCGCCGTGGCTGAGTTCAAAATATCCCCGCCGTTCGGCGAGGAAACCATCAGGGCCTGGGCCAGTACGGTGCCGTTCGATGCCGCGCTCGCCGTGGCGGACCAGGTCGGTGATGCGACGGCCCACCTGGCGAAAGTGCAGAGCGTCATGAAGAGCAAGGCCAACGATCCCACGTGGGCGTCCGCGATGGTGGCGATCCGTACTTCCAACAAGGAGGATCTGCAGGTGGCCCGTGAACGGGAGGAGCGGGAGCGCAAAAAACGTTGAGCCGGAAAAGGCGGGAGCCTCCCGGTCAGATCTGTTTGTAGACGAAGACGCCCAGCAGCATGCCGATGAAGGTGAGGAGGTTCATCTTCAGGGTGAACCCGAAGGTGATTTTCAGCAGCCAGAGATCGAGCGTCACCGGGGGGGCGAGGCCGGGATGCACGGCCTGCGTGAAGATGTTCTGGATGACGCCCGGGGGAAAGACGGCGGTGAGGACTTCGCCGAGCAACCCGCCGAAGAGGCCGCCCACGATGACGCAGGTGACCAGGATCCAGGGAGATTTACGCATACCGTAATCTACTAAGGTATCTCCGCAGAAGTCAAGCCAAAAGCCTATGCAAACACCAATAATGATCAATCTGGATGCGTCTGCCCACGGATTGCGCAACGAGCGAAAACCTGTCTGTTTCCGGGTCCTGCCGATCCTGCAAGCGCCTTGACAGTCCAAGCCGGGTTCCAGTAGACTTAACAATCCAAATCTCTAAATTTTTTCAATAAATAGGTGGTGCCGTGCTCGACTCTCTGGCGGTGAAATTTGACGGCATAGTGAAGCGGCTCCGTGGCCACGGCGTCTTGACCGAGGCGACGATTACGGAGGCTCTCAAAGAGGTCCGTCTGGCGCTCCTCGAGGCGGACGTCAACTTCAAGATCGTCAAGGAGTTCATCGAGCGCGTCCGCGTCAAGGCGATCGGCCGGGAGGTGCTCCAGAGCCTGACGCCGGGGCACCAGGTGGTCAAGATCGTCTGGGATGAGCTCGGGGCCCTCATGGGCCCGCAGCAGACGGGCCTGGCGCTCTCGTCCATGCCCCCGACGATCATCATGATGGTCGGGCTCCAGGGCGCGGGCAAGACCACGACGTGCGGAAAACTGGCCCGGCACTTCAAAGCGAACGGCAAGCGGGTCCTGCTGGTGGCGGCCGATCCCCGGCGGCCCGCAGCGGTGGAACAGTTGGTCACGCTGGGCGCCCAGCTCGACGTGCCGGTGCACCGGGCCGAGTCGCCCGGGCCCGACGCGGTCGCCCTGTGCGAGGCCGGCGTTGAGCGCGGCCGCCTCCAGGGGTTCGACGTGGTGATCCTGGATACAGGCGGCCGCCTGCACATCGACGACGACTTGATGGGGGAACTCGTCGCGATCCGCGCGAAGACGGCCCCGCAGGAAGTCTTGCTGGTCGCCGACGCGATGATCGGGCAGGATGCGGTGGCCATGGCCGGGCAGTTCGACCGGCAGGTGGGCCTGACCGGCGTGATCCTGACCAAGGTCGAGGGCGATGCGCGCGGAGGGGCGGTGCTCTCGATCAAGGCCGTCACCGGCAAGCCGATCAAGTTTCTCGGCACGGGGGAGAAGCTGGACGCCCTGGAGCCGTTCCACCCGGACCGGATGTCCTCGCGTATTCTCGGCATGGGGGACGTCCTGTCGCTCATCGAGAAGGCGCAGGAAGCCGTCGATCGGGACCAGGCGGAGGCCATGGCCCGGAAGCTCCAGGCGAACACCCTGACCCTGGAGGATTTTCGGGAGCAGCTCAGGCAGGTCGACAAGCTCGGGTCGTTGGAGCAGGTCCTGGACATGCTGCCCGGCGGGCGGCATCTCAAGGACGCGGCCGCCGGCGCGATGCCGGAAAAAGAAATCGCGCGCACGGCCGCGATCATCGATTCGATGACGCCGCGTGAGCGGCGCGACCACACCCTGCTCAACGGCCGCCGCAAGCAGCGGATCGCGAAAGGCAGCGGGACCAGCGTGCAGGATGTGAACCGGCTGATCAAACAGTACCTGGAAGCGCGCAAGATGATGAAGCTGCTGTCCGGGCAGGGCGGACGACAGAAGTTCGCCAGATCGATGCGGATGTTGTCATGAGTGTGTGCAACCCTTACAGAGAGGAGAGGTAACCACGTGGTGCGATTGAGACTCACGCGAGGGGGCCGGCACAAGCGGCCCTTCTATCGGATTGTGGCAGCGGATTCCAGGATGCCGAGAGACGGGCGGTACATTGAAGTCCTGGGCACGTACGATCCTCTGAAGACACCGGCTGCCGTTGCGGTCAAGCAGGAGCGGGTGCTGGAATGGCTCAAGAAGGGAGCCCAGCCGTCGGTGACGGTCCATCATCTGCTGCGTAAGGCCGGCGTGCTCAAGCAGCTGAAGGCGGCGCCCGCCAAGTCGTAGGTGCCATCCTGGCGTCCGCATCCCTACCAGGAGGTGCGGCGATGGACGAGCTCAAGGCGCTGATCGAACTGATGGCGAAAGCCCTGGTGGATAAACCGGACGAGGTATCGGTCCGGGAGACGGACGGGGAGAAGACGACGATCATCGAGCTACGGGTCGCCCAGGATGACCTGGGCAAGGTGATCGGCAAGCAGGGACGGACGGCGCGGTCGATGCGGACGATCCTGAACGCGGCCGGGACGAAATTGGGGAAGCGGTGCGTATTGGAAATTCTGGAATAGGGGAGGGCGAGTTGGTGACGATCGGCCGGGTCGTGCGCGCCCATGGGCTGCGCGGCGACGTGCGGGTGCGGTCGCTCTCCGACGTGCCGGAGCGCTTTGCGACGCTCACGCAGGTCACGGTGACGGAGCCGGGCGGCGCCAGGCGCCCACTGGCCGTCCGAGCCGTTCGGCCGATGGCGAACGATTACCTCGTGTCGTTTGAGGGCATCGACCGGCCCGAGGATGCGGCCCCGCTGGTCGGGAGCCTTCTGCAGATCGCACAAGACCGGGCGGCGCCGCTGCCGGACGGCCAGTACTATCAGCACGATCTCGTGGGGATGGCGGTCCGGACGGAAGAGGGCCGGCCGCTGGGAACGCTGGCGGAGATTTTTCCCACGGGGGCGAATGAGGTGTTCGTGGTGCGGAGGCCGGACGGGCGCGAGCACTTGATCCCTGCGACCAGGGAGGTGGTTCGCGCGGTGGACGTGGCGGGACGGCTGATGACCATCCGCCGGATGCCGGGACTGCTGGATGAAGAGCCCCAAGATGAAGTGTGACATTCTCACCTTGTTTCCCGAGATGGTGGAGGCGGTGGCCGGCGCCAGCATTCTGGGGCGGGCCCGGGAGAACGGCCTCGTGGACGTCCGCGCGGTGAACCTGCGTGAGTACGCGGAAGGGCGGCACAAGGTCGCGGATGATTATCCGTACGGCGGCGGCGCGGGGATGGTGCTCAAGCCCGAGCCGGTCTTTCGCGCCGTGGACGATCTGCGCGCCCGGCATGGCGACCTCCGTCTGGTGATGATGTCGCCGCAGGGCCGGCTGTTCACCCAGGCCGTGGCGGAGGAATTCGCCGCGGAAACGCGGCGCGTGGTGGTTGTGTGCGGGCATTATGAAGGCATCGACGAGCGGGTCCGGCAGGGCCTGGCGCCGGAGGAGTTGTCCGTCGGCGATTACATTCTGACCGGAGGCGAGCTGGCGGCCTTGATCGTGGTGGACGCGGCGGCCCGCCTGGTGCCGGGCGTGCTGGGGGACCGGCAGTCCGCTCAGGAGGAGTCCTTCGCGGGGTCGCTGCTGGATTATCCCCATTACACCCGCCCGCCGGTCTTCAGAGGGTTGGAGGTGCCGGAGATTCTTCGCTCCGGCGACCACCAGGCCATCCGGGCGTGGCGCCGGGCGCAGTCCCTGTGGAATACCTATCGCAAGCGGCCCGATTTGTTGGAGCGGGCGGAGTTGACGCCGGAAGACCGGCAAGTGTTGAACGAATTCTCGCGCGAAGGCAGCGTCTGACGGGCGAGCAGGAAGAGAGAGGAGAGACTGTCATGAATCGGCTCCAGCGGTTGAATGCGGCGATGGTCAAGAAACGCGTGCCGGCCTTCGAGATCGGCGATACCGTCCGGGTCCATGTGAAGGTCGTGGAGGGCGAGAAGGAACGCGTGCAGGTGTTCGAAGGCGCGGTCATCAGCCGCAAGGGCGGGAGCAGCGCCGAGACGTTCACGGTCCGGAAAGTGTCGTACGGCGTGGGCGTCGAGCGGATTTTCCCGATCCATTCGCCGGTCGTCGAGCGGGTCGATGTGGTGCGCCGGGGGCGGGTCCGCCGGGCCAAGCTGTTCTACCTCCGATCGAAGAAAGGCAAGATGGCCCGGGTGGCGGAGCGGGAGTATCTGGTGGAAAGCAAGCCCAAGCCGGACGCCGCGGAGCCGGAACCCGTGAAGGCCGGGGCCTGAGAGCGGGCGGGGACCGCGTGTCGTTGGACCCCGATGATGCGTTCGAATGCGAAGCGTGGGTGCGGGGGTTCCGGCGCGTGGCCGGCGTGGATGAGGCGGGGCGCGGCCCCTTGGCGGGTCCCGTCGTCGCGGCGGCGGTCGTCCTGCCGCGCCGGGGCCGCCTGGAAGGGCTTCGGGACTCGAAGCTCCTGAGCGAGCGGCAGCGCGAGCGCCTGTACGCGCAGCTCCTGACGGCGGCCGTGGATATCGGCGTGGGGGTCGTGGACGCCGACGTGATCGACGAACTGAATATTCTCGAGGCCACCCGTCTGGCGATGGTCCGGGCGGTCCGTCACCTGGCCCCGGCTCCCGATTATCTCCTCCTCGATGCGATCGTTCTGCCGGGGGTGGCGGCCGAGCAGCGGGCGGTCATCAAGGGCGATCGGTTGTGCCGGTCGATCGCCGCCGCCTCGATCGTCGCGAAGGTCCTCCGCGACCGGCTGATGGCCCGGGCGCACGTCCGCTACCCGCAGTACGGGTTTCTCGCGCACAAAGGGTACGGGACCGCCGAGCACTTGCGGCAGTTGCAGCGGTACGGGCCGTGCGAATTGCACCGGCGCAGTTTCGCGCCGGTCCGGGAGGTCGCCGGCCGATGAGCGTCCGCACCGTGATCGGTGTGGAGGGCGAGCGCGCGGCCGCCGAATTTCTGGAAGCGCGCGGGTACCGGATCCTGGAGCGGAATTATCGCACGCGGTTGGGGGAGATCGACCTGGTTGCGGAGGAGCGGGGCATCCTGGTGTTCGTCGAAGTGAAGGCGCGGCGCAACGACCGGTTCGGCGGGCCTGCCGCGGCCATCACGCCCGCCAAGCAGGCCCGGATCGCCCGGCTGGCCCAGCAGTATGTGGTGAGCCGGCGGCTCGGAGGGCGGCCCTGCCGGTTCGACGTGGTGCTGATCTGGGGCGCGGATCCCGGGACCCGACGGATTGAGCTGCTGCCCGGCGCGTTTGATGCGCCGGCAAACCGTTCCACCGCATGATCGAGTTTTTTCATGTCTCCAAGTCCTATAACGGCCGGCCGGCCCTCCACGACGTCAGCCTCAAGATCGAGAAGGGGGAGTTTGTCTTTCTCACCGGCTCCAGCGGGGCCGGCAAGACGACCCTGCTGCGGCTGATCTTCTGCGCCGATGCCCCCGATGAAGGGCAGATCCTGGTGAACAACCGGAACGTGCTGCATCTCAAGAAATCCGCCGTGCCCCTTCTGCGCCGGGCGATGGGATTCGTCTTCCAGGATTTCCGGCTGCTCCCGAAGAAGACGGTGTTCGAGAACGTGGCGCTGGCGTTGAAGGTCAGCGGGGTGCCGGAGGGCGTGCTGCGCGTGAAGACCACCGAGACCCTGGGGGCCGTCGGGCTGGGACACAAAGTGCACGCGCTGCCGTTGACGCTGTCGGCGGGGGAGCAGCAGCGGGTGTGCCTGGCGCGCGCCGTCGTGAACGATCCGCAGATTCTCCTGGCGGACGAGCCGACCGGCAACCTGGATGCGGAGTTGTCCGGCGAGATCCTGGAACTGATGAAGACGGTCAACGCGCGCGGCACGACTGTGCTCCTGGCGACGCACAACCGCGACCTGCTGCGCCGCGTGCGTCGCCGGGTCGTGCGGCTGGACCAGGGACGCGTGGTGGAGGACGGATGTCTCGAGGCCTGACCCGGTTTCGCTATCTTCTCGGCGAAGCCGCCGACAACATCAAGGCCAACCGCACCACCGCGGTCATCGCGCTGGCCACGACGACGTTCACCATGCTGGGGATGGGCGTGTTTCTGCTCCTGTACCTGAACGCCCAGGAGGCGCTCGGGTCGTTGAAGGACGAGATCAAGGTCATCGTCTATCTCCGGGACGCGACGGCGCCGAAGGAGATCGCGCAGTTGCGGGAGGAGTTGAGCCGGGATCCGGCCGTGGCGGCGGTCGAGTTCGTGTCCCGCGAGCAGGCCCTGGCGACGTTCCGGGCGCAGTTTCCCTCGGAAGAGCGCCTGCTCAGCGGGCTCGGCGACAATCCGTTCCCGGCCTCGCTGGTCGTCCAAGTCGGCCCCGCCTATCGGTCCTCGGAGCAGGTCGGCGCGCTGGTCAGGAAGCTCAAGGCTCTCGCCGAGGCGGACGAGGTGCTCTACAGCCAGGACTGGATCGAGAACCTGGCCGTCGCGGTCCGGTACCTGAGGCTGCTGGGCGTGGGCATCGGCGTCGTGCTGGCCGCGTCCATGGTCACGATCCTGGCCAACACGATCAAGCTGACGCTGTACGCGCGCCGCGAGGAGATCGAGATCCTCAAGCTGATCGGGGCGACGACGGGGTTCATCAAGACGCCGTTCGTGCTCGAAGGGGCGTTGCTGGGCGGGACGGGCGCCCTGTGCGCGCTGTTTCTCCTGCGCACGTTGTTCGGGCTGGCGGAAAGCAAGCTGGCTGTGCAGGGCACCTTTTGGGGGGTGGGACGCGGTCTGGCGTTTCTTCCGGATCGCGTGACCGTCGCGTTCCTGCTGCTCGGGATCATGCTGGGGTGCCTGGGGAGCCTGGTGTCGTTGATCCAGTTTCGCGATGCGAGGAGTTGATGCGGATTGTGGCGGCGGCGGTGGTTGCGGCCCTCATGGCGGGCGCGTCCGCGCTGGCCGCGCCGGAGCGCGGCGAACCGCTGTCCGATAAGATCAGGAAAGAGCGCCAGACGCTCGATAAGCTGAAAGATGAGATCAAGGCGAAAAGGCAGAAGTCGGATGAGGCCCAGCGCAAGGAAGCGTCGGTGTTGCAACAGCTCGAGGAGGCGGACCACCGGATCAAGCTCCGCCGAGAGGATCTCGCGCAGGTGAACGGGAGGCTGCGGGAAAAGGACCGCGAGATCGCCGAGACGAACACCTCGCTCCATCGGCTCCGGGAACGGATCGCCCAGCGCGAGGGGTCCATCCGCAGCCGCTTACGGGTGATGTACAAGGAGGGGCCGAACGGGCAGTTGAAGCTCCTGCTGGCCTCCAGCGACTATAATGATCTGCAGGCCCGGCTGGCGTCGCTGCGGTGGCTCTCGCGGCGCGAGTTCCAACTGTTGGAGGGCCATCGCATGGATCAGGCCCGGCTCGAATCGACCGAGTCGCGCCTGCTGCGGGTCCGGGGCGAGCTGCAGGGGTATCAGCAGGAGATCGCCGCCAAGCTGGCGGCCGTCAAGGACGAGCGGGCCAAGAAAGACCGGCTGCTGGCGCGCGTGCGGAGCGAGAAGGTCATGTACGTCAAGGCGGTTGAGGAACTGGAGAAGTCCGCCCAGCGCATCGAGGGCCTGCTCCGCGACTTCGAGGCGCGCCGCAAAGCGGCGGCCTCGGCGCGCACGGCGCCGGCCGGCGAGGGGCTGGCCCGGCTCAAGGGCCGGCTCGGCTGGCCCACCGAGGGGGACGTGGTGGCCCTCTTCGGCCGCCAGAAGCACCCGAAGTTCGAGACGTACATTCAGCGCAAGGGGATCGAGATCCGCGCCGGCCAGGGCACCGTCATCCGGTCGGTCTCCGACGGCGTCGTGGCGTTCGCCGACTGGATGCGGGGGTACGGGCTGCTGGCCATCGTGGATCACGGCGAGGGGTTTTTTTCCTTGTACGCTCACGCGTCCAAGCTGCTGGTCAATGTCGGGGACAGCGTCCGGGGCCGCCAACCGATCGGGGAGATCGGCGATACCGGGCTGACCGGGGAGAGCACGTTGTATTTCGAGCTGCGTCAAGGCGGCGAAGCGTTGGATCCGCTGGCCTGGCTGGCGCGGCGGCGATAACCCGCACTATGTCCGAGGAAAAAGGAGCACGGTGATGGAAGGCACAAAGCAGGGGTTGAAGACGAAAGTGGGATGGGTGGTGGTGTTTCTGGGGACCCTGGCCCTGGGGGTGTTCCTCGGCAAGGGCTGGGACCGGACCGTACTGGCGACCGAAACGTATGAAGAGTTGAAAACCTTCACCGAGGTGCTCGCGCACGTGCAGAAGCATTACGTCGAGGAGGTGAAGAGCAAGGACCTGGTATACGGCGCGATCCGGGGGATGCTCTCGACCCTGGACCCGCATTCCGCGTTCATGCCGCCCGATGTTTACAAGGAAGTGCAGGTCGAGACCAAGGGCGAATTCGGCGGCGTGGGCATTCAAATCGGGATAAAAGAGAACCGCCTGACGGTGATCGCCCCGATCGACGGGACCCCGGCTGAGCGCGCCGGCGTCAGGGCGGGGGACTTCATCATCAAAGTCAACGACGAGTCGACCAAGGACATGACCCTCATCGATGCCGTGCAGAAGATGCGGGGACCGAAGGGGACGAAGGTGACGCTCACGATCCAGCGTGAAGGGGTCGTGGAGCCGCTCGTGTTCGGCCTGGTGCGGGAGGTCATCAAGATCGAGAGCGTCCGCTTCAAGATGCTCGACGGCAACATCGGCTACGTCCGGCTGACCCAGTTCCAGGACCAGTCCGCGAAGGACGTGGCGAACGCGGTCCGCAAGCTGCGCGAGCAGAAGATGCAGTCACTGATCCTGGACCTCCGGAACAACCCGGGCGGGCTGCTGAACTCCGCGGTGGAGGTGTCGGAGCAATTCGTCGGCTTGAATCGCCTGATCGTATACATCAAGACCCGCGAGGGCCGGAAGGACGACTACATCTCCCACGTCAAGGAGCCGCCGGAGGACTATCCGGTCATCGTGCTGGTGAACGAAGGGAGCGCCAGCGCCTCCGAAATCGTGGCCGGGGCGCTCCAGGACTGGGGGCGCGCGGTCGTCGTCGGCGTGCAGACCTTCGGGAAAGGCTCGGTGCAGACCATTCTGCCGCTCGGAGACGGCTCGGGCCTGCGCTTGACGACGGCCAAGTATTACACGCCGAAGGGACGCAGCATCCACGGCGTCGGGATCGCGCCTGATATTCTGGTCAAAGGCAAGCCGTCCGCGACGCCGCCGATCCGGGAGCGGGACCTGGACAAAACGCTCAGGGAGCCCGGGCGCGAAGGGACGCCGCCCCACCCGGAGGGGACGCCGGAGAGCCAGCCGGCCCCCAAGCCGGAATCGAAGGACGGGAAAAAGGATAAGGAGGCCGGGAAAGACAAGGAGGCCAAAGAGAAGGACGACGACGATCCGCAGTTGCAGAAGGCGGTGGAATTGCTGAAATCCTGGATGATTTTCAAGGACTTGCGTCCCCTGAAGCGGGATGACCGTGTGGAACGGGCGATGTAAAAAAATACCCCTGGACGTGCCTGGAGGGGTTGATTGCGCCGAAACCGGCTTTATAAAGGCCGCTGTACTTCTTGCAGATCAATCCAGGTCTCAGATTCAACGTAAAAAAGGAGGGTGAGTGCTATGACAGCGGGAACCAAGGAGAAAGAGAACAAAGTAGCCGCGGGGTTCAAGCCCCTCAAAGATCGGTGCTTCGTCAGCTACACCGAGGAATTGGAACGCACGGCCGGCGGGATCTACATCCCGGATGCCGCGAAAGAGAAGCCCCAGCGGGGAAAAATCGAGCGCATCGGCGCCGACGTGAAGTCCGTGAAGGAAGGGGACCTCATCCTGTTCGACAAGTACTCCGGCAGCAAGATCAACGTGGACGGCACGGATTACCTCATCATCAAGGAAGAGGACATCCTGGGCATTTTCGACAACTAATCAGCCCCGCAGACGGGGATTGACGATTCAAGGAATGAAGGAGGACGGAAATGGCTGCGAAGCAGATTCAGTATAGCGAGAATGCAAGGGCCGCGATTCTGAGAGGCGTGAACCAGTTGGCGGATGCCGTGAAGGCGACCCTGGGTCCCAAGGGGCGGAACGCCATCCTCGACAAGAAGTTCGGCGCGCCGCTGATCACGAAGGACGGCGTGACGGTGGCCAAGGAGATCGAGCTCAAGGACCCCTACGAGAACATGGGCGCCCAGTTGGTCCGGGAAGTCGCGTCCAAGACCAGCGACGTGGCGGGCGACGGGACCACGACGGCGACCGTGCTGGCGCAGGCGATCTACCGCGAGGGCGTCAAGAATATCACGGCCGGCGCGAACCCGATGGACATCAAGCGCGGCATCGACAAGGCGGTCGAAGTCGTGGCGGAGGAGCTGAAGAAGCTCAGCAAGCCCTGCAAGACCAAGAAGGAGATCTCCCAGATCGGGACCATCTCCGCCAACAATGATTCCACCATCGGCGACCTCATCGCCGAGGCCATGGACAAGGTCGGCAAGGACGGCGTCATCACCGTCGAGGAAGCCAAGTCCATGACGACCTCCCTCGATGTGGTGGAAGGCATGCAGTTCGACCGCGGGTACATCTCTCCCTACTTCATCACGGACGCCGAGCGGATGGAAGCCTCCCTCGAAGACGTGTTCATCCTGATCAATGAAAAGAAAGTCAGCAGCATGAAGGACCTGCTGCCCATCCTCGAGCAGGTGGCCAAGATGGGCAAGCCGCTGGTGATCGTCGCCGAGGACGTGGAGGGCGAGGCGCTGGCGACGTTGGTCGTCAACAAGCTGCGGGGGACGCTGAACGTGGCCGCCGTCAAGGCGCCGGGCTTCGGCGACCGCCGCAAGGCCATGCTGGAGGACATCGCGATCCTGACCGGCGGGCAGGTGATCTCCGAGGACCTCGGGTTGAAACTCGAGAACGTCAAGCTCACCGATCTGGGCCGGGCCAAGCGCGTGACGATCGACAAGGACAACACGACCATCGTCGAAGGGCACGGCGACAAGAAGAAGATCGATGCGCGGACCAAGCAGATCCGCGCGCAGGTCGAGGAGACCACGTCCGATTACGACCGCGAGAAGCTCCAGGAGCGGCTGGCGAAGATCGTCGGCGGCGTGGCGGTGATCAACGTCGGGGCCTCCACGGAGACCGAGATGAAGGAGAAGAAGGCGCGAGTCGAGGACGCCTTGCATGCCACCAAGGCCGCGGTTGAAGAGGGCGTCGTGCCGGGCGGCGGTGTGGCGCTGCTCCGGTGCGTCTCGGCGCTGGAAAAGGTCAAGCTGGAGCATGACCAGCAGGTGGGCGTCAATATCGTGAAGCGCGCGCTGGAGGAGCCGATCCGGCAGATCGCCGGCAACGCCGGCATGGAAGGCTCCGTGGTTGTGGAGCACGTCAAGAAGGAAAAAGAAACGGCCGGGTTCGACGCTGCCTCGGAGAAATACGTGGACATGCTCGAGGCGGGGATCATCGATCCGACCAAGGTAACCCGGTATGCGCTTCAGAACGCGGCCAGCGTGGCGGGGCTGATGCTCACGACCGAGGTCATGGTGACCGAGATTCCCGAAGAGAAGAAAGCGCCGGCGATGGGCCATTCACACGGCGGCGGCATGGAAGGGATGTACTAAACCCTCCCTGCTCAAGCAAGCACGAAGGCCCCCGGAGGACATCCTCCGGGGGCCTTTTCATTTGGCACCCACTCGGATTCCCTCTCCCCACCGAGGGAGAGGGTCAGGGTGAGGGGGATCTCATCTGCCTTCGTAGGGGCGGGGTTCACCCCGCCCTCTTCATTCCAGCGAATCATCCGACGTAGGGGCGCATGGCCATGCGCCCTCTTTGACATGCCCGTTGCCAGGCGAATCATGAGGGTTTATACTGCCGACGGGAAAAGCTGGGGCCTTACACAGAACCAGATAATCCATAGTTAGGCAGCAGTCGTTGACATGGCAACGTATCAACCGTTCTCCAATTTCACTGCACAGAGCAGAACGGTCTCCGCACTTATGTCCATGTACGCCCAGTTGGAGCGTGATTCGGCCGCGCGGATCGAACTTACTCCGATCGTTGTCTTCCTGGCGTTCGCGATCGAGTCATATGTGAACTCCATTGGTGCAAGACAGCTCGAAATCTGGAACGAGCTGGAGCGGCTCCCCTGGAAGAAGAAAGTGATAATCCTGCATAAGACCGCCAAGAGATCGATCGACTGGGGTAAAGACCCGCTCAAGTTTGCAACTGAGGTCTTTGCGCTGAGAGACAGGCTCGCTCATGGGAAGCCAGAGCGAATTGTTGGCCCGGTGTTCAATGATCAAGATGACGCGAATCGGTTTCTGAACAGCCAAGATTTGCAACCTGATTGGTACAGCAAAATCACAAGGGAATGGGTAATGGAGTCGAAGGAGCGGTTTAGGCTACTAATGATCTACCTCGGTGGATTGTTTGGCCATCACGAGTCCGATCATCTGCTCGCGGCTACTGGTGGGCTGTTGGTCGATGATGAAAAGGATGCTTAACCTGCTGTTGCAGGGGACTGCTTCGCAGCGTCGCTGCGCGCCGCTGCTCGAGGCCCCTGAGCAGAAAAGTTAGGGCGCAAATGGAGCCTATTCACGTCTCTCGCACTGAAGCCGGATTTCACATTGAGGGATTTCCGGACGCAGTCAAGGCAATTCGCCTTGCCGGGCCAATGGCTCGACGCCTCGCCGATCTATGGCTACACAAGCTGGATCTAGACTTTGTGGCTGACTGTTTAAGTGAAATCAACCAAGTCCCGGACGTCGAGCGAGTGAAGCGCGAAGCACTCTGGCGATCGGCCATTGTTCATTACGCCAAATGTTTTGGAACCTCTAAGGCGAGGTTTCAGCTTAGCGCTGCAAAAATTTTCCAGGGCGAACCACTTGGACTCGCCGCGCACAAATTCTTTACTGATCTGCGAGACAAGCATTTAGTCCACGATGAAAACTCCTATGCGCTCTGTTTTCCCGCCGCTGTTTTGAATCGCGGCGATAAGAACTACAAAATCGAAAAAGTTCTTTGCCTTGCTGGGTTTATCCAAACCTTGAACCAAGAGCACTGGAACAATCTAAAACTGTTGGCCGACAAGGCGCACGCGTGGGTGGTTTCAGAGTTCGACAGCGTTTGTGACCGTTTCACTAAGGACTTGGAGCGGAAGACATACGCGGACCTTCTTGCCCGCGACGGCATGACAGTGAGAGTTCCATCTCTTGACGAGGTAAGCAGAACGAGAGATGCACCCTAACTCTTCAATCCAGAGCGGACAGGCCGCTGTAGTGAGAAATTAGGGTCAGACTCGATTTTCTGTAGTCCGGGCGAAACAAAGGGGTCGGGAGTCTTTTCTTGAAGGTCAGAGGTAATTAAGACTCCCGCCCCCTTTTCTTCTTCCCCAGAATCAGGGCGGGTTCTTCTCACCAGAAAACGAGATTTCGAGGTAGTCTCCGCCGCGATCTATCAGGTCGGGCTTACATCTCGATCAGACTGTGTTCAGCGTGCTCCAAAACAGCGACGACCTGTTCGTGCGTGACACCAGGAAACCATTCCAGGAAGTCTTTCGCGCTGGCCCCACTTTCGAGGTTCTCGAACAACGCGCGCACCGGCACGCGGGTTCCCTTGAACACCCAGGCCCCACTGACCTTTCCGGGAACGCGCTCGACCGCGCTGCATTGGCTCCAGTCCAACATCGGCGCCATTGTAGCTTGTTGATAACCGCCGGGCAAGGCCTTCTTCGCCATGTTCCGCTGAGGTGCCTGCTCGAACCGTCGGGCGCTAGACGTTGAGGACGAAGCAGGTGTTGGTCTTCGTGACGCCGTCCACCGCGCGGATATTCGACAACAGCAGGCTGCTGAGCTGTTCCATATTTTCGGCTTCGACCTGCACGATGAGGTCGTAGTTGCCGCTCACGGTGTACGCGGCCTTGACGCCGGAGATGCGCTGGATCGTCTTGTAGGCGCTTTTGCTGTGGTCCCCTTTATTCCGCCGGTACGGGTTCGCAGACGGCTCTTGTCCGCTTGAATATTATCGTTAACCGATATACAATAAGCAAGTGATCAAGACCTTCCGTTGCGCCGACACCGAAAGCCTGTTTAACGGCGTGCGGGTACGGCGGTTCGTGCACATCGAATCGGTGGCGCGCCGTAAGCTAGAGATGGTAGCGGCTGCCAAGAAGCTGGAAGACCTGCGGAGCCCGCCGGGCAACCGGCTGGAAGCCCTGAAAGGCAACCGCGCCGGGCAGCACAGCATCCGCGTGAACGATCAGTTCCGCGTGTGTTTTTGCTGGAATGACGGCGCGGAGAATGTGGAGATCGTAGACTATCACTGAAGGAGAACTGCCATGCCCAAGAAATTGCTGCCGCCTATCCATCCGGGCGAAATCCTGCGCGAAGAATTTATGAAGCCGCTGGGTCTGTCCGCCAACGCGCTCGCGCAACGCCTGGGCGTGACTGCCGCGCGCGTCAACGAGATCGCCAACGAGCGGCGCGGCATCACGGCAGACACCGCGCTGCGCCTGGGGCGCTGCTTTTCCACCACACCGGAATTCTGGATGAACCTCCAACAGCGGTATGAATTGGAAGCCGCCCGCCGGGAGGTTGGCGTGGCGGTGGAACGAAAGGTTGTGGCACTGACCTCGGCGGGGTAGGGAACTAAAAATACAGTCTCGGGCCGGGTGCGTTGCGCTAGATGTTGAGGACGAAGCAGGTGTTGGTCTTGGTGACGCCGTCCACCGCGCGGATATTCGACAACAGCAGGCTGCTGAGCTGTTCCATATTTTCGGCTTCGACCTGCACGATGAGGTCGTAGTTGCCGCTCACGGTGTACGCGGCCTTGACGCCGGCGATGCGCTGGATCGTCTTGTAGGCGCTCTTGGTGTGATCGCCTTGCACTTCAATCAGGATGAATGCCGAAAGTGCCACGCGTTGGCCTCCAAACCCGGCGCACGGTAACAGAGGGGGCGGGGCAAGTCAAGGTTGCGAGAGCCCGGCGCGCAACCGCGCAATCCCGTCGAGAATCTCCTCATCCCGGGCCGTCATGCCGGGCAGCGTGCGCAGCAGCCGGGAGCGCACCAGCGCTTCAAGGTCGTCGAGCGTCCGAATGGCCAGGCGTTCGGACAAATGGCGGACCAGGGACGGGCTGAAGCCGGGGAGCGCAAGCCAGGGCGCCAGCTCCGGTGGAATCTCTTTGGGCGGCGAGGGCCCCGCGTCGATCCGGCCGGTCTCGCAGAACAGGGCAATCTTCTGGGCCAGGTCCTTGCCGATCCCTTTCATGTGGATCAGCTCGCCGCGGCGGGCCAGCTCGCCGGCGTCCTCCCTCAGGCGCTCGATGAGGCGGGCGGCCTGGCGGTAGGCCCGGACCCGGAAGGGATTCGCCTGCCGGTTTTCCAGCTCGGCGGCGACGCGCCGGAGCTCGCCGGCGATGGTTTGATTGCGCGGGGGGACCATGACGGGATTATACAATGGTGCGCGGCCCGTGCCATTGACAGCGTTTCCGAGCCGTATGGTATCATCCTCTCGCGATGCGCATCACGTTGAACGGCGAGGCTCGCGAGGTCACGGAGGGCCATTCGGTGGCGTCCCTCCTGGCCGATCTGGGCATCCAGGCCGAGCGGGTCGCCGTGGAACTGAATCTCAAGATCGTGGACCGTCAGGCGTTCACGGGAACCTCGCTGAGCGACGGCGACCGGGTGGAAGTCATCGGGTTTATCGGCGGGGGGAGGAGCGACGACGATGAGCGATGATCGGCTGACGATCGCCGGGATTGAGTTCCGCTCCCGCCTCTGGGTGGGAACCGGCAAATACAAGGATTTCATCGAGACGCAAAAAGCCATCGAAGCGTCGGGCGCGGACGTGGTGACCGTGGCCGTGCGCCGGGTCAACATCACGGACCGCAAGTCCGAGAACCTGCTCGATTACCTCAGCCCCAAGACGTACAAGATCCTACCCAACACGGCCGGGTGCTACACCGTCGAGGACGCGCTGCGGTACGCCCGGCTCGCGCGGGCCGCCGGCATCTCCGACATGGTGAAGCTGGAGGTGCTCGGCGACGAGAAGACGCTGTTCCCCGACACGGCGGGGCTGATCGAGGCGGCGAAGATTCTGGTCAAGGAAGGCTTCATCGTGCTCCCGTACACCAACGACGATCCGATCGTCGCCAAGCGCCTGGTGGACGTCGGCTGTCCGGCCGTCATGCCGCTCGCCGCCCCGATCGGCTCCGGGCTGGGCATCCGCAACCCGTACAACCTCAAAATCCTCATGGAGTCCGTCAACGTGCCGGTCATCGTGGACGCGGGCGTCGGCACGGCGTCGGATGCCGCCCTGGCCATGGAATACGGCGCCGACGCCGTCCTGATGAACACCGCGATCGCCGGCGCGAAGGAGCCCCTCCTGATGGCGGAAGCCATGAAGTACGCGGTGTGGGCCGGGCGCATGGCCTATAAGGCCGGCCGGATTCCCCGCAAGCTCTACGCCACCGCCAGCAGCCCGATCGAAGGGATGTTATAGCTCGGGCCGTCCGGGCTAAGCTCGGCGCGCATGGCCCAGGTTGATTTTTCGCTCTACCTGGTCACCGACCGTCATCAAACCGGCGGTCGTGCTCTCCGGGAGGTGGTCCAGGCCGCGCTGCGCGCCGGGGTCCGCTCCGTCCAGCTTCGCGAGAAGGATCTGCCGACCGGCACCTTGCTGGCGCTGGCCCGTGACCTGGCCGACCTGGCCAAGCCATACGGAGCCCGGGTGTTCGTGAACGACCGCGCGGATGTCTGCCTGGCGGCCGGGAGCGCAGGGGTGCACCTGCCGGCGGCGGGTCTGCCGGTGTCCGTGGCCCGCGGATTGGTGGGGCCGGACCGGTTGATCGGCCGGTCGGCGCACTCCGCGGACGACGCGGCCCGCGCTGAAACGGACGGCGCCGATTTCGTCGTCCTCGGGCCGATTTTCGACACGCCGTCGAAGCACGCGTTCGGTCCGCCGATCGGGTTGCGCGAACTGGAGCGCGCGCGGATGCGCTGCCGGGTGCCGCTCTTCGGGATCGGCGGCATCACGAAGGATCGCGTGCGCGATGTGCTGAAAGCTGGCGCGCGCGGCGTGGCGGTGGTGAGAAGCGTGATGGCGGCCGAGGACGTCGAGCGCGCCGCGCGCGCGTTGCTGTGCGCGCTGGAAGGCTGATGCATCCTGCGTCCGTGCGGGCCGATCGGTTGACCCGTCCCGGAGGCGATGCTAGAATGATTTCGTGCATGCAAGCATAGACCCATCGGGATTGCCGAAGAGACGCGACGATGGCCGAGATGAAGAAGACCCCGGGGCGGCTGAGTTCAATCCGTAATACGGTCAAGAAGCTGACCGGCCTGTCCGAGGACCATCCGGCAGAGGGCACCATGAAGGACGAGCACGAGAGGGAACGAGAAAAACTCCTGGTGCAGATCCGCTCCCTGGAGGAGGAGGTGCGCCGCCTGCATCAGGCGCGGCACCAACTCGATCAGATGAACCGGCAGAACGACCGCCTCACCGAGGCCCTGCAGGAGGCCAAAACCCAGATCGAGGCGATGCGGGCCGAAGTGGACAAGCTCACGGCCCCGCCGTCCACTTACGGCATCTTCACCAGCGTGAACAAGGATCATACCGTCAACGTCTACGTCACCGGCCGCAAATTAAAAGTCAATCTGCATCCGTCCATCAATCCCAAGACGCTCCGGAAGGGCCAGGAAGTGATCCTGAACGAGGCGCTGAACGTCATCGAAGCCTGCGGCTTCGACCTGCAGGGCGAGGTGGTCCGTTTGAAGGACACCTTGGACGAGCGCCGCGCGACCATCACGTTGCGCACCGATGAAGAGCGGGTGGCCGAGCTGGCCGAGCCGCTCCTCGCCCAGAAACTCAGCGTCGGGGATCACCTCCTCTACGACGCGCGGTCCGGCTACCTCTTGGAGAAACTGCCGAAATCGGAGGTCGAAGAGCTGGTCCTGGAAGAAGTCCCCGACGTCAAATACAGCGACATCGGCGGCCTGCGCGACCAGATCGAACAGATCCAGGATGCCGTGGAACTGCCGTTCCTCCACGCCGACTTGTTCAAAGAACACCAGTTGCGCGCGCCGAAGGGCATCTTGCTGTACGGCCCTCCGGGCTGCGGCAAGACGTTGATCGCCAAGGCCGTCGCCAACTCGATCGCCAAGAAGCTGGGGCATCTGACGGGCAAGGACATTCGCAGCTTCTTCCTGCACGTCAAGGGGCCCGAACTCCTGAACAAGTACGTGGGCGAGTCCGAGCGCCAGGTGCGCGAGGTGTTCAAAAAAGCCAAGGAGAAGGCGGATGACGGCTACCCGGTGATCGTGTTCTTCGACGAGATGGACGCCCTGTTCCGGACCCGCGGCAGCGGCATCTCGTCCGACATCGAGTCCACGATCGTGCCCCAGTTTCTCTCGGAGATCGACGGGGTCGAACGGCTGAACAACGTGATCGTGATCGGGGCCAGCAACCGGCAGGACCTCATCGACCCCGCCGTCCTGCGACCGGGTCGGCTGGATGTCAAGATCAAGATCGACCGGCCGGACAAGGCCGCGGCCAAGGACATCTTCTCCAAGTACCTCACGCCGGACCTGCCCTGGCATCCGGAGGAGTTGGAGCGGGACGGCGGCGATACCGCCAAACTGGTCGAGCGGCTGATCGGGGTGACCGTGGAGTCCATGTACGCGCTCAGCGAGGAGAACCAGTACCTCGAGGTGACCTACGCCAACGGCGACAAGGAGACCTTCTACCTCAAGGACTTCTCCAGCGGGGCCCTGATGGAGGGCATCGTGTCGAGGGCGAAGAAATACGCCATCAAGCGCCTGCTCGGCACCGGCGAGCGGGGCATCAAGGGCGACGACCTCCTCCGCGCCATCCGCGACGAGTTCAAGGAACATGAAGACCTGCCGAACACCACCAACCCGGATGATTGGGCGAAGATCGCCGGCAAGAAGGCCGATAAGATCGTCCACGTCCGGACGATCACGATCGGATCCCACGAATCACGGCGGATCGAGACCGTGACCACCGGCCACTATCTCTGACGCCATAGGCCGTGCCCGAGAACACCGTATGACGATGAAGCGAGC
The DNA here is from genome assembly GCA_964384595.1 of uncultured Nitrospirales bacterium. GTDB lineage: Bacteria > Nitrospirota > Nitrospiria > Nitrospirales > NS-4 > SCTG01. The sequence continues at coordinate 34,876 of CAYLLY010000005.1, read as the reverse complement.
CTTCGGAACCGAGACGGAGTTCGGAATCGCCACCCGCGACCCCGAGGTCGTGGACCCCGTGTCCAACTCGCTCTTTCTGATCAATCACTACCCGCATTTCCCCTCGCCCAAGATCCTGTGGGACTACGAGAACGAGAACCCGCTGCTCGACATCCGCGGCTTCGAAGTGGAGGGGGAGCGGGAGCGGCCCGGCCCGGACTACAATCGTCTGCTGAACAAGGTGCTGGCCAACGGCGGCCGCCTGTACGTGGACGGGGCGCATCCGGAATACTCGACGCCGGAGTGCACGACGGCGCGGGGCGTCGTCTTGTACGAGAAGGCGGGGGAGCGCATCGCCGCCGCCGCGGTGCGCGCGGTGGAGCAGGTGCGTGGGCCCGGCAGTCTGCTCGTCTACAAGAACAACACGGACGGCAAGGGCAACAGCTACGGGTATCACGAGAACTACCTGGTGTCCCGCGCCGTCCCCTTCGAGCGCGTCGCGCGCGCGCTCGTGCCGTTCCTGGTGACGCGCCTGATTTTCGCGGGGGCCGGCAAGGTCGGGGCGGAGAATCAAACGGCGCCGACCGTCTATCAGATCTCGCAGCGGGCGGACTTCTTCGAGACGCTGATGGATCTCAACACGATGGTGAAGCGGCCGATCATCAACACGCGCGATGAGCCGCACGCCGACGCCGCCAAATACCGCCGCCTCCACATCATCGCGGGGGACGTCAACATGGCGGAGTGCGCGACCTTCCTGAAGGTGGGCGCGATGGCCGTCGTGCTGGACATGATCGAGGACAATTGGGCGCTCCCGGCGATCGAACTGGAAGACCCCGTGCAGGCCATCAAGGCGGTGTCGCGCGATCTGGAGGTGAAGGCCGATCTGCGGCTCGCCGGCGACAAGGCGATGACGGCGATTGCCGTGCAGCGCGCGTATCTCAAGGCGGCGCAGGACTACTACGCGAGCCATGAGCTGACCCTGCCCGTCAAGGAAGTCCTGATCCGCTGGGAAGAGACCCTCGACAAGCTGGAGCGCGACCCCCGCGAGCTCGTCCGGGAGCTAGACTGGGTGGCCAAGCGCGACCTGATCGAATCCTACGTGGACCGCAAGGGCTGCGGCTGGGAGGACCCGCGCGTGGCGATGATGGACCTCCAGTACCACGACGTCCGGCCCGAGAAGGGACTCTACTTCACCCTCGAGCGCGCCAATCGGGTGGAGCGCATCGTCATGAACGAGGCCGTCCGGCACGCCGAGATGAACGCGCCGCTGGACACCCGCGCGTATTTCCGGGCCGCGTGCGTGAAGAAATGGCCTCAGGAAGTGTACGCGGCGAGCTGGACGTCGGTGCTCTTCGACGTCGGCAACGCGGCGATCAAGAAGGTGCCCCTGATGGAACCGCTGCGCGGCACCGAGGCGCTCACGAAAGACCTGCTGGATGAGGCCGAGACGGTCGACGCCTTGCTGGGCAAGCTGAAGGCCTGACACAGTGCCCCTCTTTTCAGACGATCACGGGTCCAGCTTCTACGATTTCCTCATGAGCCGCGGGCAGGACACGCTGCGGCACGCTCCCCAAGTCCCCTCGCCGGCGGGCGGCTTCGGACCCTCGGCGTCCGCCGGCGGGCCGGCCCTTCCGCACGGCACCACCGTGCTGGCGATTCGGTTCCAGGACGGCGTGCTGATGGCGGGCGACCGTCAGGCGACCGAGGGGTTCCAGGTTTCCGGGCGGCGCATCGAAAAGGTCTTCAAGACCGACGCGCATTCGGCCGTCGCCATCGCGGGCGCGGCGGGACCCGCCGTCGAGCTGGCGCGCCTCTTGCAGGTGGAGTTGGAGCACTATGAAAAGCTGGAAGGCGACGTGCTGTCGTGCGAGGGCAAGGCCAACAAACTGAGCCAGATGGTGCGGGGGAACCTTCCGATGGCGTTCCAGGGGCTGGTGGTGATCCCGCTCTTCGCCGGATACGATCTCAAGCGGCGCGAGGGGCGGATCTTCAAATACGACGTGACCGGCGGGCGCTACGAGGAAACCGAGTACCACGCGACGGGATCCGGTGGCAAGGACGCGCGTGATACGATGAAGCAGATGTACCGGCGCGGGCTCGCGGAGGCGCAGGCGCTGCGCATCGCACTGGAGGCGCTGTACAACGCGTCCGAGGAAGACGTCGGCACGGGCGGGCCCGACCTAATCCGGGGCATCTACCCCACCGTGAAGGTGATCACCGAAGCGGGCATCCGCGACCTGGAAGAATCCGCGATCGGCGAGGCTTGCAGCGCCGTGATCGCCGAGCGGCGCGAGAGGGTGTGACGATGGCGCTTCCCTACTACGTCTCCCCCGAGCAGATGATGGCCGACAAGGCCGAGTATGCGAAGAAGGGGATCGCCAAGGGCCGCTCGATCGTCGCGATGGAATACGCCGACGGCGTGCTGCTGGTGGCGGACAACCCCAGCGCGTCGCTGCACAAGATCTCCGAGATGTACGACCGGATCGCATTTGCGGGCGCCGGCAAGTACAATGAATTCGAGATGCTGCGCAAGGCCGGCATCCGGCACGCCGACCTCAAGGGGTACACGTACAGCCGGGAGGACGTGGCGGCCAAATCGCTGGCCAACGCCTACTCGCAAACCATCGGGAGCATCTTCAGCGCCGAGCCGAAGCCGCTCGAGGTGGAACTCCTGGTCGTCGAAGTGGGTCAGGACGACAAACCCAACGAGACGTACCGCATCTCCTATGACGGGAGTATCATCGACGAGAAAGGAGTGGCGGCCATCGGCGGCAAGGCGGAGGCCCTCCTGACGTTCCTGAAAGCCCGGTGGACCGCGCCGGCCATCTCGCTGCGGGACGCGCTGAAGCTGAGCATCGAAGCGTTGGAGACCGTTACGAATCAGAAGCTGGCGACGGAAGGCCTCGAGTTGGCCGTCCTGGACCGCACCCGGCCGGGCCGGACCTTCCGCCGGATCGCCCCCGGAGAAGCGAGAGCGCTCGTGAATTCGCCATGAAGCCGCGCATCTTCGGCCTCGAAAACGAGTACGGCCTGATCTTCTCCCCGAACGGACGCATCTACCTCCCCATCGAAAAAATCCTCGGCTACATCTTCGAAGGCCTCATTCCCAACAGCTGGCCCTCGAACGCGTTCCTCGTGAACGGCGCGCGCTTCTATCAGGACACCGGGTGCCACCCCGAGTACTCGACGCCGGAGTGCGACAACATTGACGACCTGGTCGTGCACGACAAGGCGGGGGAGCGCCTGTTGGAGGCCTGCCTGCCCGCCGCCGAGGAGCGCCTGCGCGAAGAGGGCCTCTCGGGGGAGATCTACATCTTCAAGAACAATACCGACTCGTTGGGCAACACGTACGGCTGCCACGAGAATTTCCTGATGCGGCGGGACGTGGATTTCTGGAAGGTCACCGAGCAGCTCATTCCGTTCTTCGTGACGCGGCAGATCTTCGCCGGGGCCGGCAAGGTCCTCAAGGTCTCCGGCAAGGCCCAGCTCTTTATCTCCCAGCGGGCCCAGCACATCCATGAAAAGACGTCGTCGTCCACCACGTCATCCCGCAGCATCATCAATACGCGGGACGAGCCGCACGCCGATGCGGAAAAATACCGGCGGCTGCACATCATTGTCGGCGATTCGAACATGTCGGAAGTGCCCACCTATCTCAAGGTCGGGACGGCGGCGCTGGTGCTCTCGATGATCGAGGACGGGTACACCGTGGCGCACATCGAGCTGGACGACCCCGTCAAGGCCATCCGCGAGATCGCCCGCGACACCACGCTCAAGAAAAAGATCAAGCTCGAGGACGGGCGGGAAATGACGGCCATCGAGATCCAGCGCGTCTACCTGGAGCGCGCCATGGAATACCTCTGGTCCCTGGACGAGGATCCGGTCGCCGCCGCCGTCGTGCGCCAGTGGGAGGACATCCTCAACCGCCTCGAGGACGATCCCATGCAGCTCTGCCAGGAGCTGGATTGGGTCATGAAAAAGCGGCTCATGCTCGGGTACATGGAGAAGAAGGGCTGCGGGTGGGACGATCCCCGGATCACGATGATGGATCTCCAGTATCACGACGTGAAACGGACGCGGGGCCTGTACTACCTGCTGGAGAAGCAGGAGATGGCGGAGCGCATGGTGTCCGAGGACGCTGTGCAGCGCGCCATGACGAATCCGCCGCAGACGACCCGCGCCAAGGTGCGGGGCGACTTCATCCGGTTCGCCCGCGCGAAGAACCGGTCCTACACGGTGGACTGGACGTACCTCAAGCTCAACGGGTACTGGGAGGAGACCATCCTCTGCATGGACCCCTTCAGCGCGTCGAACCGGCGCGTGGAAGAGCTGCTTTCTCAGGTCTCGGGTCAACGAGCGTTTCGCTGACGTGCTTCCCAGGGCTCTGCATCCCGCCTTTTTTCTCATCGCATTGACGGCGTCCTGGTGTCTGCCGGCGGTGGACGGGTCCCGTGCCGCCGAACCTGCAGAGAAAGTCTTCAAGACGAAGCAGGGAGACGTCCTCTATCTCACGCTGAATGTCGAGGGAGCGCCCTCGTCGGTTCAGGGGCGGTTCCGCGACCGCCTCGTCCCTTTCTTCAAGACGGGGCGTGAGGGCGAGTTCGGCGCGCTGGTGGGGATCGACATGGCCGACGCTCCGGACACGGCCGATCTGAGAGCGGAGATCAACTATCCCGACGGCGTGCGGAAACGGGTATTTCGAGTCGCCGTCGCGCTGGAGGATTTCCGCGAGCAGCGCATGACGCTCCCGAAGGAGCAGGTGGACCCCGACGCCGCCGCCTTGAAACGGATCAACCTGGAGAAGGAAAAAGTGAAGGCCGTGCTTGCGGGCTTCACGCCGGAACGGATCTGGGGCGCGGGGTTTCTGGTGCCCGTGGAAGGCACCGTCACCGGGGCGTTCGGCAGTCGGCGTATCCTGAATGGCCAGCCGCGCAACCAGCACAACGGCGAGGACATCGTGGCCTCGCTGGGAACGCCGGTGAAGGCGACAAACGACGGCGTCGTCAGGATGGTGGACGACCACTTCTTCAGCGGTAAGGGGGTCATCCTCGATCACGGGCTCGGGCTCTTCACGATGTACTTCCATCTGGACACGACGGCGGTCAAGGAGGGGGCGCGGGTAAAGCGCGGGGATGTGATCGGCACGGTCGGGCAGTCGGGGCGTGCGACCGGCCCGCATCTGCATTGGGGCGCCTGGCTCAACGGCTCCCGCGTCAACCCCTTCGCCCTGGCTCGGCTCCCGCTCGATAGATAACGCAGGTCCTGCTGCCTGCGGCTCGCGGGTCCTGCCCCCGCATATCCCAGCGCAGCTGGGCGTTTCGCCGTCGCAGCCCCGCAGACCCGGCTGTACGCCCTGCGCTGCATCTGGGCGCCCATGCGGTGTCACCCGCTCGCCTCCAGCAGCATCGGCGCCACCCGCTTGACTCCCTCGCAAAGCTGGCCTAGCCTGATCGTCGGGTAGGGCCTCAAAAAATGTTGCTTCCTGCTTCAACGCACAAGGACTTAGTACAACAATTTAAAATGCTCTAAAGGAGGCTGGAGTTGGATTTAAGTCGGACAAAGGGGTCGTAAGTCGGACAAAGGAGTCGGGAGTCTTTTCTCGGCCTGCGCGCCCTCTCACCCTGGCCTTCTCCCCGATAGCCCATTGCATAGGAAGCGCAATGGGCACCCCGGGCGAGGGACATTTATTTAGACCCTTCGACAGGCTCAGGGTGACCGGATGATTAGTTCTGGAGGCTGCAATGCATTATCTGAAATGGTTTTCTGTTCTGTTGATCCTCGCGTGCGTGGTAGGTACGCCGGGGATGGGGGTGGCGCAGGGGCCGAAGCCAGATGATGAGCTGACGAAGCTGACGGACGATGTCTATCACTTCCGGCATCGCTTCCATAAGGCCCTCGTCGTTCTCACGCCCGAGGGCGTCATCCTGACCGATCCGATCAGCATGGAAGCCGCGACGTGGTTGAAGGCCGAGATTAAGAAGCTGACGAACAAGCCGATCCGCTATGTCATTTACAGTCACGACCATGCCGACCACATCACGGGCGGTGCCGTCTTTGCGGATACCGCGACGTTCGTCAGTCACTGGCGCGCCCGGCGGGACATCATCCAGGAGAAGCGACCGAACACGCCGGTGCCGGAGCTTACGTTCACGGACCGGCTGTTTATTGATCTTGGTGGCAAGCATGTGGAGGTCATCCATGTCGGGCGGAACCACTCCGACAGCAGCGTCGTGGTACTGCTTCCGCAGGACAAGCTGCTCTTCGCTGTGGACTTCATCCCGGTGGAGGGCGTGGCCTACCGGAACATGCTGGATTCTTATCCGGAAGACTGGATTGAGTCGCTGAAGCAGGTCGAGCAGCTCGACTTCGAAATCCTGGCGCCGGGCCACGGCAACGTCGGGCGCAAGGAGCACGTGCGGATGTTTCGGGAGTATCTGGAAGAGCTGATGGCGGAGGTGCGCCAGTACGTCATGAAGGGGACGAGCCTTGAGGAGACCAAGAAGACCCTCCGCCTGCCGAAGTACGAAAAATGGCGCGGCTATCCTGACTGGTTCATCGAGAACGTCGAGGCGATGTATCAGTACATCTCCACGCACCGCATCCCGAATCCCTAGCAGGATGCTGGTTATCTGAACCAAGATGTCGCTGCCGGGAATTTCCGTCGCCAACCTCAAGGCTCATGTCCAAACGCTCGCCGGGGAGATCGGGGAGCGGAATGTGTTCCGGCCGCGGTCGCTGCGGCGCGCGGAAGAGTACATCGGGCGGGCGTGGCGCGCGCAGGGGTATGAGGTCGTGCGTCAGGAGTATCAGTTGGGCGGCGAGAAGTGGGCCAACCTGGAAGTCACGCGCCGGGGCCGCAGCCAGCCGAACGTGCTGCTGCTGATCGGGGCGCACTACGACTCGATCATGGGCTGCCCCGGCGCGAACGACAACGCCACCGGCGTGGCGGCTCTGCTGGAGGTCGCGCGGAGCTTCACCGCCGGTGAGCCGGCCGCGTCCGTCCGTTTCGTCGCGTTCGTGAACGAGGAGCCGCCGTTTTTCAAGACCGCGCAGATGGGGAGCCGGGTGTACGCGCAGATGGCCCGCGCGCGCGGCGACGACATCCGCGCCATGGTGTCGCTGGAGACCATCGGCTATTACAGCGAGGCGCCGGGCAGTCAGCAGTTTCCGTTCCCCTCGTGGCTCTACGACCTCGCGTTTCCCGACAAGGGGAATTTCGTCATGCTCGTTTCGAATTGGGGGTCGCGCGCCGTGATGCGCCAGGCGGAGGCCTTGTTTCGCGCCCAATCCGATTTTCCGGTCGAGTCGATCTCCACGTTCGAGATCGTTCCCGGCGTGGACTGGAGCGACCACGACTCCTTCTGGCAGGCGGGCTATCCGGCGTTCATGGTCACCGACACGGCGCTGTACCGCTACCCGCACTACCACGAGCCGACGGACACACCGGACAAGGTCAATTACGAAGCGCTCGCCCGGGTCACGCAGGGGCTGGCGGGCGCAGTCCGCGGTTTCGCCGGATAACCGGGATCGTTGGCGCCCGTCCTTATTCTTCCGACGCTCCTGCTTCTCCTGCTTCTCCTGCTTCTCCTGATTCTCCCGATTCTTCCGAGACTCCCGATTCTCCCGCCTGCTTGCTTTTCTTGTAGGTGAACCCCGCGAGTCCTAGTGCGAGCACCCACCAGACGCCCAGCCCGGTCAACGCGACCTGGTCCGACAGCCCTTCCTGGAAGTTTTCATAGCGTTGCGTGATGAACAGGGAAAAATCCCCGGCCCCGGCGATGAAGACAAGCAGGGCGAGACCGTACAGCGTGCGGATTGTCTGTGCGCTCATTACGTGCCTCCTTCGTTATCCATCCTTCCGGTAGGTTTCAAACACCGACACGGCGATCGAAAAGGTCCTGCGGCATTCCCCGCATCTGAGCTTGACGGCATCGGCCACCACGTCGACGGCGCTCACCCGCAGCTCGGCGGGATGCGCGGCGGCGCATGCGCCCAGATCGTCCGTCGCCTCCCGTTCGGGGCCGCCCACCTCGGCCGCACGGGTCGTCAGCGCCCGCGCGGTGAACCGGTGCCGCATGTGGCAGTTGGTGCATTCCACCACGACCCGGTCGGGCGGCGTCAACGATTTGAAACTCAGCGACAGGGGATGGGCGGAAAAACACTGCTGGGCGAAGGCGCCGCTTTTGAAGGTCGGCATCAGACGTTGGTCTCGATACTGGACGGCGCTTTGTTCAGCACGGTGGCGGCGGCCTGCGAGAGTGCCGCGTCGGTGGCGTGGTTGAGCGCATAGATGCGGAACTGGATCAGGCGCGTCGGGAGCAGATCCAGGAATTCCTCCAGCGGCTCCGTGGAGACGGTCTGCGTGCTCGAATCATAGACGTAGAGCGGTATGCCGCGCGTGTCCTTGGGGTCCGGCCTCGGATCCAGAGGGGCCGAGTCCACCTCAAACGGCAGGTCCGCAAGATGGTCGGGCAACTCCTTGCGGATTCTCTGCTTGAACTCCGCCGGGGAGGGGAAATCCATGCCCCGCTCCTGGCCTTTTTCCTTCAAGACGGTGCTGTAAGCCATCTTCCATTTGACGTCCCGGTTCAGAATGCACGACCACTCTGCACCCAGGAGACGTTGGGCGCGGTTCTTTGCCTGGCACCACCCGCGCACCGTCTCAAGCAAAGACCAGTCCGTGAGTTTCAGGTACGCGGCCATCTTCTTTCTGGGATCGTGCGGAAAGACCAGCCGCATGGTGTCGCCGAAGATCTGACGCAGGTGGATGTCGATGGCCCGGGTCGTCCGGTGGTAATACACGTTAGAGTAGAGGTACATCCGCGTATTCAGGAACATCTGGAGCGCCGGCAGCCCGGTTTTGTGGATCGTGAAGCCCTTCTCGGTGATCATCGTGTAATGGATGAGCCGGCTGAGGTCCACGGGCCCGACCGCGACGCCGCACATGTAGGAATCACGGAGGACGTAGTCCAGATTGTCTCCGGTATAGCTGCCGGAGATCACGGGCTGCAGGAAGTTGAGCCACCGGGGCATCTTGGACGTGTCCTTGCTTTTGTCCTTGAGGATCAGGTGAGCGATCTGGGCGGGGTCCAGCTCTTCGCCTTTGGCGAAGGGGCCGGAGGGGCTCCGCCGGATCTTCCGAATGATCGGGCCGAGATGCTCGCGGATGATGATCTGGCCGAGTCGCTCATGGGTGAGGCCGAACGCCTTCAGGAAATTGTCGTCGAAGAAGTGGCAGAAGGGGCCGTGGCCGATGTCGTGCACGAGCGAGGTGACCCGGAGCAACTCCTCGATGTAGTTGGCGGACGGCGCATCCGACGCGGTCTTTTGCAGAAAGGGGTAGAGGTGCCGGGCGAACCGCCCGGCGACATGCATGGCGCCGAGCGAATGGACGAACCGGCTGTGCTCGGCCGAGGGATAGACCCACCGGGCGCTCTGGAGCTGGAAGATATAGCGGAGTCGCTGGACCCACGGCGAATCGATGAGGTCCTTCTCGGTGGTTTCCTTCGGCTCACCGCGCGCCGCGCCTTTCGCGGCGGCGGCGAAGGGCACGGTGAACGTGATGTATTCATGGATCGGGTCGGCGATCAGCGCCGAGCCGTCATAGTGGGATTTGCCGAGCGAGGGACGGGGCGTCACCCGAAAAATCTAACACGAAGGGGGTGGGGGCGCAACTGGAGCCCGTTGATGCGTCTTCGCATGATGCTCGCGGAACTTGAGGATGGCCTGGTACATGATGACGTACCCGGCGGCCGCGCCGATGACTCCCAGCAGGACATGGCCCAGGACAAAGGGGATCACATAGGGATGGAACTGCTCCCACAGCATCCGGAGTGTGAAGTCGTTCCAGTCGATCGCCGGGGGGGCGCCGACGGGATCCAGGAGCAGACCTACCCACATGCTGCCGGCGACGATCGGCAGGAACGTCCAGGGATTGTTGATCAGGTTGCCCGCCATCAAGGCCAGGAAATTCAAGCGGAAGGCCCAGGCGCAGAGAAACACGCTGGCGGTGTGGAGACCGTAGCTCGGGGAGAAGGCGATGAAGACCCCCACGGCGAAGGCCAGCGCGGTGCGCGCGGGCGAATCGCCCAGGTGCAGGATCTGGCGGAGCTTCTCCTTGATGACGGCGAGGGGGATCATCCTATGCGGTGCTCGTAGCCCTTTGCGCTCAGCGGATGGACGGCGCCGTCGGCGCCGATGAGGCGAAGCCCCCTGCGGGCGGGCGTGATGGTGCCGATCGGGGTCGCCCACAGCACCCGGCGGCGAATGAGCGTTTCCACGCGCGGCACGTTGGCCGGCGGCACCGTGAAGAGGAGTTCGTAATCTTCCCCGCCGCCGAGCGCATACGTGATCGGATCGCGCCGTCCGGCCCGCGCATGGGCGAGGAGCGGGGCGGACAGGGGAAGCTGTCGCGTGTCGATGAGGCAGCCGACCTTGCTCTCCTCGCAGATGTGGCGGACGTCACCGGCCAGGCCGTCCGACAGATCAATGGCCGCGCTGGCCAGGCGATTCTCGGCCAGGAGCCGGGCTTCACGGAGGCGGGCGGTAGGCGTCAGATGGCGCCTTATCAGATAAACCACCCCCCCCTCTTCCGACGGTTTCCTTCGTCGCAGTAAGATCTCCAACCCGGCCTGCGAGTCCCCCAGCGTGCCGGTGACGTACAGGCGGTCGCCCGCGCGGGCGGTGGACCGCCGGAGCACCGCGGACGGTTCGACCTCGCCCAGCACCACCAGCGAGAGGAACAGATCGGTGCGAGACGCGGACATGTCGCCGCCGACGATCGCCGCGTCCGCCCGCCGGCACGCGGCATGCGCGCCCGCGTACAGCGCCTCCACATCGCGGGACGATTGCCGCGGGGTCACGGCGACGGCGAGCAGGACGAACCGGGGCAGGCCGCCCATCGCCGCGATGTCGCTGAGATTGGCCGTGGCGGCCTTGTAGCCGAGCTGCCGGTAGGTGGTGCAGGCCAGATCGAAGTGAACGTGCTCGACGAGCACATCGGTGGTGGCCAGCAGGACCCGTCCGGACCGGGTCTTCAGGACGGCGGCATCGTCGCCGATGCCCGCGAGGACCGTTTTCCCGAGGGCGCGCGGAATTCCTGTCGCGTTCCGGAGCCGCTGGATCAGTTCGAACTCGCCGATCCGGCCGTGGCGCATCAGCCGTGTCTGGGGGGGGCGGCGGCGACGGGCCGGCGGCTCATCGGGGGTCGGCGTCCCGGCGCGTCCGGTTTCGCGTGTGCGCCGCGCGGCGCCGGCACCCGGCGCAGGGCCGATGCCAGGACGTCGTCCATCGTTTCGGCGAAGATGAGCGTCATCCCTTTGAGCAGATGTTTGGGAATGTCCGCCAGGTCCTTCTGGTTTTTCTTGGGCAGGATCACCCTGAAGATGCCGACCCGCTTGGCCGCCAGGATCTTTTCCTTCAGCCCCCCGATCTCCAGGACCCGCCCGCGCAACGTGACCTCGCCGGTCATGGCGAGGTCGTGGCGCACCGGCCGCCCCGTGAAGGCGGACGTGAGTGCGGTGGCCATGGTGATGCCGGCGGAGGGCCCGTCTTTCGGGATCGCCCCGGCCGGAACGTGGATGTGGATGTCGTGCCGGGCGAAGACCGCGGGCATGAGGCCGAGTTGGCGCGCGCGCGCCCGGACGTAGCTGAGCGCGGCCTGCGCCGATTCCTTCATGACGTCGCCCAGGTGGCCGGTCAGCGTCAGCGAGCCTTTCCCCTTCATGATCGTCGCTTCGATGTGAATGATGTCGCCGCCGACTTCGGTCCAGGCCAGTCCTGTGGCCACGCCGATGAGGTCCTTCTTCTCCTCGCTCTCTTTGTGGTGCTTGGGCACGCCGAGGTACTTGGGGAGGGACGTCGGCGTGATGGCGTAGAGCCGGTCCTCCCCCTCCGCGATCTTCTTGACCACCTTGCGCATCACGTTGGCGATCTCGCGTTCGAGGTTCCGGACGCCCGCTTCCCGCGTATAGTCGCCGACGATCCGATGAAGCGCCCGATCGGAGAAGGTGATCTGCTTCTCGGTGATGCCGTGCTCGGTCAACTGGCGGGGGATCAGGAACCGCTTGGCGATGCCGATCTTTTCCTCCTCGGAGTAGCCGGGAATCTCGATGATCTCCATGCGGTCCCGCAGGGCCGAGAGGATCGGGTCCATGAGATTGGCCGTGGTGATGAACATGACCTCGGAGAGGTCGAACGGCACGCCCAGGTAATGGTCGCTGAAGGCGTGGTTCTGCTCCGGATCGAGGACTTCCAGCAGGGCGGCCGAAGGGTCGCCGCGGAAATCGGCGCCGACCTTGTCGACCTCGTCCATCATGAATACCGGGTTGCCGGTGCCCGCCTGCTTGATGCCCTGGATGATGCGGCCGGGCAGAGCGCCCACGTAGGTCCGGCGATGGCCCCGGATCTCGGCTTCGTCGCGGATACCGCCGAGCGAGATCCGGACGAACTCCCGGCCCAGCGCCCGCGCGATGGATTTCCCCAAGGACGTCTTGCCGACGCCCGGCGGGCCGACGAAGCAGAGGATCGGGCCCTTCATCTTCTCCTTCATCTTACGGACGGCGAGATACTCCAGGATCCGCTCCTTGACCTTTTCCAGGTCGTAGTGGTCCTCGTTGAGGACCTTGGCGGCGGCCTTGATGTCGAGGGCATCCTTCGTCTTCTTGCTCCAGGGCAGTTCCACCAGCCATTCGAGATAGGTCCGGACCGTCGCCGCCTCCGCGGTGTCCGGATGCATCTTCTCGAGCCGCTTGAGCTGCTTTTCGGCTTCCTTGAGGACTTTCTCGGGCATCTTGGCGTCTTTGATGTTCTTTCGGAACTCGGCTACTTCCTCGGCCCGCTCGTCCAGTTCGCCCAGTTCCTTCTGGATCGCCTTCAATTGCTCGCGGAGAAAGTATTCGCGCTGGGTCTTGTCCATCTCGCCCTTGGCTTCGGCCTGGATCTTCTGTTGCATCGAGAGGACTTCGATTTCCGCGCCCAGCATCTCGCTGGCGCGACGGAGGCGGGCGACGGGATCGTGGATCTCCAGCACCTCCTGGGCGGCGTCCACCTTGAGCCCGAGGTTCGAGACGGTCATGTCGGCGAGCCGGCCGGGGTCCTGGAGGTTCTCGATCACGACCATCACGTCCGGCATCAGGATCTTGCCGAGGCTGACGAGGCGTTCGAGCTGTTCCTTGACGGTCCGCATCAGGGCCTCCCCTTCGAGGGACTGGCCCGGAAGCGTGGCCTCAGGGATCTGCTTGAGGCGGACTTCGAAGTAGGGTTCGGTCTGGACGAACTCCTCGATGCGGGCCTTGGTCAGGCCCTGCACCAGGATCTTGATCCGGTCGTCGGGCAGCTTGAGCATCCGCATCACCATGCCCACGGTCCCGACCGGGTGAAGATCCTCCGGTTTGGGATGCTCGACTTCCAGGGAACGCTGGGCGCACAGCATGATGATCCGGTTGCCGCTCAGCGCCGCCTCGATGGCCTTGATAGACATGTCCCGGCCCACGAAGAGGGGCAGGACCATGTAAGGGAACACGACGATGTCGCGGATCGGGAGGAGCGGGAGACGATCGGGAATCTCTACCTGTGACGGTTCGCGCTGAGCCTGCTCGGCCATGGATACCCTTTCATTGTCGGTAGGGGCGTGGCAAGCCGTGCCCCTACAACTTGAGGCCTTTGAGATACGAAGAAAAGCGGCCGCCCAACTCGGGGTTCTTCAATCCGAATGCGACGGTCGCCTTGAGGAAGCCGAGCTTGTCGCCGGCGTCGTGACGCGTGCCGCTCACCAGGCACGCGTGCATCGGCGCCGACTGCGCCAGTCTGCGCAAGGCGTCGGTGAGCTGGATTTCCTGGTTTTTGCCGGGCGGGGTCTTCTCCAGGATGGAAAAGATCGACGGCGGCAGGATGTAGCGGCCGATCACCGCGAGCCGGGACGGCGCTTCCTTGGGGGCCGGCTTTTCGACCATATCGGTGACCTGGAACAGCCCGGGCCGTACCGGTTGGGGGGTGATGATGCCGTAATGCGAGACCTCCTCCGGTTCGACTTCCTGCACGCCCAGGACGGGAGTGCCGAGATCTTCATAGAGATCGATCAGTTGTCTGGTCGCGGGGACCGCCGCATCGATGACCTCATCTCCCAACAGCACGGCGAACGGCTCGTCACCGATCAGGTGTTGCGCGCAGAGGATGGCGTCCCCGAGCCCGCGGGCGTGACGTTGGCGGATGTAACAGAAATTGGCCAGTTCGGAGATCCGGCGGATTTCCTTGAGCAGCGTGTCTTTTCCGCTTTCCTTCAGCACCTCTTCCAATTCGAACGAGAGGTCGAAATGGTCCTCGATGGCGCGTTTGCCGCGGCCCGTAATGACGATGATGTCGCGGATGCCGGCCGCCACCGCCTCCTCCACCGCGTACTGAATCAGGGGCTTGTCGACCAGCGGCAGCATCTCTTTGGGGGAGGCTTTGGTGGCGGGAAGGAACCGGGTTCCGAGGCCAGCGGCTGGAATGATGGCCTTGGAAACCGTTTGAGAAGCCATAACAGCCGGATTCTACGGGCGGTTCGGGGCAAAGTCAAGCTGAGCGCGGCGGTTTCGCCCCGCCTTTTCCCCTTTACTTGTCGCGTGGCAATCTGTAGAATTTACTCGGTTTTTTGCGCTTTTTTAGGCATGTCTGTGCGGTGCCGCCCTCGGCGGTCCGGGAAGCGGGAAGGAGTCGGGGCGGTGTACTTTGGCCGGGCGTTGGGGGGGGCCGGGACGGCACGTCGAATGACCACTATCGTCGTCTATGGGATCGTGCTGCTGGGGGGACTGATCTGGGTTCTCGGCCCGGGGGTCGGTCTCGCTCAGGAGGCGGGCCAGCGGGTCAGCACGATCACCGTCCAGGGGAACAAGCGGATCGAAGTGCCGGCCATTCGGGCCCGGCTCACGTTGAAGACGGGGGAAATCTTCTCCGCGGAGCGGATCCGAGAGCAGATTCGCGCCTTGTACCAGATGGGATATTTCGAAGACGTCCGCGTGGAAACCGAGCCCAAGGCCGGAGGCGTGGCCGTGATCTTCGTCGTGACGGAGAAGCCGTTTGTGACGGAGATCCTGTTCGACGGCAACGACAATGTCAAGGACGAGAAGCTCACCGAGAAACTGACGGTCCGCACCCAGTCGTTTCTGGATCAGCAGCAGATCAAGGACAGCGTTGAGCGGCTCCGGCAGTTGTACGAGGACGAGGGGCATTTCAGCGCGCGGATCGTGCCGGTCATCAAATCCCTGGACGGCGAGCGCAAGTCGCTGACGTTCTTCGTCAAGGAGGGCCCCAAGGCCCGCATCAAGACCGTCGCCTTCGACGGCGCGGCGGCCATCCCGGCGAGGAAGCTCAAGAAGCCCCTAGTGACACGGGAATACTTCTGGCTGTTCTCCTGGTTCGATGATTCGGGGGTCTACAAGAAGGAAGAGCTGGACAACGACGTCGAGCGGCTCCGCCAGATCTATTTCGACGAGGGGTATCTGGACGTCAAGCTCGGCAAGCCCACGGTCGACCTGAGCGCCGACAAGAAGTGGTTTACGGTCCGGTTCCCCATCATCGAGGGCCCGCAATTCAGGTTCTCGAAGATCGGCTATAAAGGGCAGGCCATCTTTTCCGAATCCGAGCTCCGGAGCGGGAGCAAGCTGAAGGAAGGGGACGTCGTCCGGATGGCGGAAGTCCGGGAGGACATCAAGCGCGCGACGGACGTGTACGGCGCGAAGGGCTATGCGTTTTCGGACATCAACCCCTTGATCGAGCCGGATCCCGAGTCCAAGACCGCGATGGTCACGTTTGACGTCAAAGAGGGCGCGCTGATCCGCGTCCGCAACATCAATATCTCCGGCAACGACAAGACCCGCGACAAGGTGATCCGGCGGGAGCTGCGGGTCAACGAAGCCGAGCTGATCGATACCGCGGCCATGCAATTGAGCTTCAAGCGGCTCAACAACATGAACTACTTCGAAACGGTGGAGATCATTCCGAAGCAGGTCGATCCGAACACGGTCGACCTCGACATCAAGGTCAAGGAAAAGTCCACCGGTACGTTCAGCGTCGGTGGCGGATTCAGCTCTCTCGATAAGTTAGGGATAGTGGCCGACGTCACGGAGGGCAACCTGTTCGGCCGCGGCCAGTTGCTGAAGATCCGGGGCCAGTTGGGCCAGCGGCGGTCGACGGGGGTCGTGACCTTCCGGGAGCCCTATCTGTTCGACGAGGCCATGTCGGCCCAGATCGATCTGTACTCACGCCAGACCTTCTTCTTCAACTTTTTCGAGGAGCGGATCGGCGGCGATATCGTGCTCGGCAAATGGTTCTCGGAGTACCTGAGCGGAAGTCTGAGCCTGCTCCGCGAGCGGCTGACGATCTCGAACGATCTCTCGGATGAGTTATTCCTGGGAGGCGGAGGGCTCGCCGTGACTCCCGTTGACCAACTGCCTCTGCTGATCCAGCAGCAGATCGGGAAGTCCACCACCAGCGCGGTCATCCTCGGCGTTGCGCGCGACACGCGGGATTTCTTTATCGATCCCAAGAGCGGCGCCCGGCACGCTCTGACGACGGAGTTCGCCGGAGGCCCGCTCGGCGGGACCAACGATTTCTACAAGGTGATCGGAGACACCGCCTGGTATTTCCCGGTGGTCTGGGACACGGTGTTCGCCCCGCGGGCCCGGGCAGGGTTCGCCCACAGCTATACCCCCGGAGGTCAGCTGCCGATCGGCGACCGGTTCTTCGTGGGCGGCATCCAGACCATGCGGGGATTCGAATTCGGCCGGGCCGGGCCGATCTCTTCGATCGACAACTTCAGCATCCTGGGGGCGACGAAGCAGCTTATCTTCAACTTCGACTATGTCTTTCCCGTCGTTCCCGAGTTCAAGATCAATGGGGTGTTGTTTTTCGACTATGGGAGGGGGTTCGAGGACGGGGAGGCCTGGGGGTTGAACTTGCGCAAGGCGGCCGGCGTGGAGGGTCGGTGGATCTCCCCGTTCGGGCCCCTGCGCCTGGCGTACGGCCTCAACCTCAATCCGCGCACGGGCGAACGGTCGGGGGTGTTTGAATTTTCGGTCGGCTCGCTGTTTTGACGGGGCAGTCGTGTACACTGGATCAGAAAGGATTATCGACATGAGAAACGGAATGCGCATTGTATTGGTCGCGCTCGCGGTCGCCCTCCTGGTTGCGGCGCCGGCCTGGGCGGCGGAATTGAAGATCGGCGTGGTCGAGCCGCAAAAAGTCTTGGACGGCACCAAGGCCGGCAAGAAGATCAAGGACTCGCTGCAGGAATACGTCAAGGCCCGCCAGAAGGTTATCGACATGGAGGAAGACGAGCTCAAGAAGATGGAAGAGGACCTGGTCAAGCAGGGCGCCGTGCTGAGCCCCGATGCCAAGAAGGACAAGGAGGAGAAGTTCCGCCAGAAGATGGTGGAGTATCAGCGCAAGGTCCAGCAGTTGAACCAGGAGGTCCAGGTCAAGAAGAAAGAGACGCTGGATGAGTTCAATAAAAGCCTTGAGCAGGTCATCCGGGGGATCGCGGACAGGGAAAAGATCACTCTCGTTGTGGAGAAAGGGGATAACGGAGCCGGCGCGCTGATCATCTACAGCCATCCCTCGCTTGATCTCACGGATCGCGTGATCAGGGACCTGGACGCGAAGGGGGGCAAGTGAGCCAGGGAAGCCAACAGGGGCTGTGCCTGGACGTGACCGAGATCCAGGCGATCCTGCCGCACCGGTACCCGTTCCTTCTGGTGGACCGCATCGAGGAACTGGAGATCGGGAAGCGGGTGGTCGGCATCAAGAACGTGACGATCAACGAGCCGTTCTTCCAGGGGCATTTCCCCGGCCGGCCCATCATGCCGGGGGTCCTCATCATCGAAGCCATGGCGCAGGTGGGCGGGGTCCTCGCCTTCAAATCCGCGAAGGAAGCGGGGGCCAAGCTCGTGTACTTCATGGGGATCGAAAAGGCCAAATTCAGGAAACCGGTGACGCCCGGCGACCGGCTGCGGTTCGTCGTGGACGTGCTGCGCGCCCGCCATCCCTACTGGAAGATGCGCGGGGAGGTGTTCGTGGACGACACGCTCGTCTGCGAAGCGGAGTTGATGGCGATGATCACGGACGGCACGGCGGCGCCGGAGGCCGAGCCGTGAGCCCCCAGGTGCATCCGTCGGCCATCGTGCATCCCAAGGCCGAGCTGGCCGACGGCGTGACGGTCGGCCCCTATGCCATCATCGGGGAGCATGTCCGCATCGGGCGGGGGACCCGGATCGATTCGCACGTCGTCATCGAGGGGTGGACCGAGGTGGGGGAGGAGTGCCAGATCCATGCCTTCGTGTCGCTCGGCGCCCCACCACAGCACTTGAAGTACAACGGCGAGGAGACGCGCGTCCGGATCGGCCACCGCAACATCCTCCGGGAGTACGTGACCGTCAACCGCGCGACGGCGTTCGGCGGCGGCGTCACCAGCCTGGGCGATCACAACGTGCTGATGGCCTACGTGCACATCGCCCACGACTGCCTTGTCGGCAATCACGTGATCATGGCGAACGCCGCTACGCTGGCAGGCCACATCACGATCGGCGACCATGCCATCGTGGGAGGGCTGGTCGGCATCCATCAGTTCGTGCGGATCGGGTCCTACAGCATGATCGGCGGCTGTTCGGCGGTCGGGATGGACGTGCCGCCCTTCATGCGGGCGGCCGGCGGGTACCGCGCCCGGCTGTTCGGGGTCAACACCATCGGGCTGAAGCGCCAGGGATTTTCCGATGACCGCATCCGGCGGCTCAAGCAGGTCTACCTGATACTGTTCCGGTCGGAGGATCGTCTGGCTGAAGCGGCCAAGAAAGTCCGCAACGAGTTCGGCGCGCACCAGGAAGTCCAGGACCTCCTGGCGTTTCTCGACGGCACGAAGCGGGGCATCTGCAAGGGATCGGATGAACGCGAGGAGGAGTGAAGGGGCGCGGGTGCCGGACGCGCGGCCGGAATGGATCGGCCTGATCGCCGGCAACGGCCGCTTTCCGCTCCTGTTCGCCGAAAACGCGCGACGGCTCGGGTACCGGGTCTCGGCGGTGGCGCTGAACGGCGAGGCCGATCCCGCGCTCAAGCGGGTCGTGGACCGGATCCACTGGGTCGCGCTGGGCCAACTGGGCAAGCTCATCAAGGCGTTCAAGCATGACGGCGTGCGCCAGGCCGTCATGGTCGGCGGCGTCAAGAAGACGCATCTCTTCTCCGACGTCAAGCCCGACCTGCGATCGCTCGCCCTCCTTCGCCGCGTGACCGTTCCCAAGGATGATGCGCTGCTGCGCGCCATTGCGGCCGAACTGGAGGACGAGGGCATCCGGATCCGGGAGTCCACGTTCGGCCTGGAGGGATTGCTGGTGGAGGAAGGCACGCTCACGCGGCGGGGGCCGACGCGCAAGGAATGGCGCGACGTCGAGTTCGGCTGGGAAATGGCCGCGGCCGTCGGCCGGCTCGACATCGGCCAATGCGTGGTGGTGAAGGACCGGGTGGTGGTGGCCGTGGAGGCGGTCGAAGGCTCCGACGAGGCGATCCGGCGGGGAGGACAACTGGCGCGCGGGGGCGCCGTGGTGGTCAAGCGGTTCAAGCCTCAGCAGGACCGGCGCTTCGACCTGCCGGCGGTCGGGCCGGGGACCATTCACGCGATGATCGGGAGCGGCGCCGCCGTGCTGGCGATTGAGGCCGGCAGGGCGGTGCTGCTGGATCGGGACGAGGCGATCGAAGCCGCCGATGAGGCCGGCATCGCCATCGTGGGGATACAGACGTTAAACGTTAATCGTTAAACGGTTAAAGAGGTTAAACGTTAATCGTTATTCGTTAAACGTGAAGATGAAGCCTGCTGACTCTTTCCTTGTCTTCACGATTAACGATTAACGTATAACGAATAACGGTATTATGCAGAAGATCAAAGTCGGCGTCATCGGGGTGGGATCGCTCGGGCAGCACCATGCCCGCGTCTATGCCGAACTGGCCGCGGCCCGGTTGGTCGGCGTCGCGGACGTGGACGGCGCGCGGGCCGCGGTGGTCGCCTCGCGGCACGGCTGTCAGGCGATGACCGATTTCCTGGCGCTCGTCGGCATGGTGGACGCCGTGAGCGTGGTGACGCCGACACTTCTGCATCACGACATCTCGCTGGCCTGCCTGGAAGCCGGCCTGCACGTCCTGGTGGAGAAACCGCTGGCGGCGACGGTGGCAGAGGCGCAGGATCTGGTGGCCGTCGCGTCGCGCCGGAGCGTGACGCTGCAGGTGGGCCACATCGAGCGCTTCAATTCGGCGTTTCGCGCGACGCGCGGCGCCGTCAAAGCTCCCGCGCTCATTGAGTGCCGGCGCTGGGCGCCCTTTACGCCCCGCGGGGCGGACGTGGACGTGGTGCTGGACCTGATGATCCACGATTTGGACCTGGTGATGGGGCTCGTCGACGTCCCCGTGCGGGAGGTCCAGGCGAACGGCTTCGCGATCCTGTCACCCACGACCGATGTGGCGCAGGCGCGGGTCGTGTTTCAGAACGGGTGTGTCGCGACATTCAGCGTGAACCGCGTCGCCGAATCCAAGATCCGCGAAGTCCGCATCTGCGAGCCGGAGGGCTTCGTGGTGATCGACCTCGCGCAGCAGACGGCCCTCGTGGGACGGCGCGCCATGGGGACCTCAGGCCGTCATGAGGTTCTGACGGAACAGGTCCGGGGCGATGGGCGCGAACCGCTCAAGCTCGAACTGGAGGCCTTTCTCGATTCGGTCCGCACCGGCGCCCAGCCGCTGGTTTCGGGGCGGGAAGGTGCGGCCGCGCTGGAACTCGCCGGCGCGATCATGGACGAGATGGCCCGTCACGGACGGAGGGAATCAGGTGGTTCGGCGGGTGCTCATCATCACGGGTGAAGCGTCCGGCGATCTGCACGGCGCTCATCTCGCCGCAGCCCTGAAGGCGCAAGCCCCGGACCTGGTCGTTCTCGGCGTGGGCGGGCCCCGCATGAAGGCCGCCGGCGTGGAACTGGTCCAGGACATCGGCCATGTGGACGTGATCGGGCTCGTCGGCCCTGCCGCCGCGCGCACCCTGGTCAAACGGGTCCTCACCTTGAGGAAGATCCTGCGGCGCGAGCCCCTCGATCTCGTCGTCCTGATCGACAACCCCGGCCTGAACTTCCATTTCGCGCGCATCGCCAGGCGGGCCGGGCTTCGCGTCCTGTACTACATCGCGCCGCAGCTCTGGGCGTGGCGGCCGGGCCGCATGAGGTGGATGCAGCGACGGGTGGATCACGTGGTGGTGATTCTGCCGTTCGAGGAGGAACTCTACCGCCGGGCCGGCGTCCCCTGCACCTTCGTGGGGCACCCGCTCCTGGACGATGTGGCGCCCTCCTACGACCGGGACCGATTGCGCGCAACGTACGGAATTCCTCGCGACGCCTGCGTGATCGGTCTGCTGCCGGGCAGCCGGACGGGGGAAGTGAAGGACCTGCTTCCGGTCTTTTTGGACGCCGCGCGGCTGCTCCAGCAGGGCCGGCCGCTTCGTCTGATCCTCGCCGTCGCCGAGACGGTGGAGCAGGAGGCCATCAAGCGGATGTGTGATGAGGCCGGCCTGGACGTGCGGCTGGTGTTGCGGGACCCTGACGGGGTCATGGCCGTCTCGGACCTGCTGTTTATCGCGTCCGGCACGGCGACGCTGCAGGCGGCGATCATTGGGACGCCGATGGTGATCGCGTACAGGCTGCCCTGGTTCACCTACCTGCTCGCGCGGCTGCTGGTCAGGGTGGACAGCATCGGGTTGGCCAATATCGTGGCCGGCAAGCCGTTCATCCCCGAGTTGATCCAGCATCGGGCGACGCCCCGGAATCTTGCCGGCGAAGCGCGGAGGATTCTCGACGACGTGCTATATCGGGACGGCATGCGCGCGGAGATGGCGCGCGTCCGGTCCCTGCTCGGGGCCCCGGGCGCGTCCGCGCGCGCGGCCGCCGTCGTGCTCGATCAACTGCGCAGGGACAAGGCGGCACGCTGATGCGGCTGTATCTGCGCCTCCTGGAATACATGCGACCCTACTGGGGGCGCCTGATCGTCGCGGCCGCCTGTTCGGGACTGGTGGCGCTGTTCACGGGCGCCTACGCCTGGCTCGTCCGTCCGGCCCTCGACGAAGTGTTCATCAACAAAAACGTGACCTGGATGGTCTTCTTGCCGGTCGCGTTGATGCTCGTCTCCGTCCTGAAGGGCGTGTCCAGTTACGGGCAGACCTACTTGATGACCTACGTCGGGACGCGCGTCGTGACCGACATCCGCCAGCAGCTCTTCGGGCATCTCATGCGGCTGCCGGTCGGGTTCCACCTTAAGAATCCTTCCAGCCGGATGATGTCCCGCGTCATCAACGATGTGAACTGGATACAGAACGCTGTGTCCGGCGTGCTCAAAGACCTCTTCCAGCAGACCCTGACGTTCCTGGTCCTGCTGGGCGTGGTGTTCTATCAAAACTGGCGGCTGACCCTGCTCTCGATTGTGGTGATTCCCCTGTCGGTGTACCCCATGGTCTGGTTGGGGGCCCGGCTCCGGCGGCTGGCCACGACCGGCCAGGAGCGGACGGCCGACATGTCCACGGCCCTGCAGGAGACGCTGACCGGCATCCGCATCGTCAAGGGCTTCACGCGCGAAGCCGCCGAAGACGCGCGCTTCGCGCGGATCAACGAATCGTACTTTCGGACCTGGATGAAATCGACGCAGGTGTCGGCCGTCACGTCGCCTGTGCTGGAGACAGTCGGGGTCCTCGGGGTCGCCGGCATCATCTGGTACGGGGGGGCGCAGGTCATTCGGGGCACCATGACCCCCGGCACCTTCTTCTCATTCCTGACGGCGGTGTTCCTGATGTACACCCCCATCAAGCGGCTGGCTTCGGCCAACAACACGATCCAGCAGGCCCTGGCGGCCGCCGAGCGGGTCTTCGGCGTCCTGGATGTGAAGACCGAGGCCGCGACGGACACGGGCACCCGCGAGCTCGACGGCGTGCGGTCCGCGGTCGAACTGCGGAATGTCTCGTTCCGGTACGAGGGGATCGAGACACCGGCTTTGCAGGATATTTCCCTGAGGGTCAGGACCGGGGAGGTACTGGCCATCGTGGGGAGCAGCGGCGCCGGCAAGACCACGCTCGTCAACCTGATCCCGCGGTTCTACGATCCGACGGAGGGGGCGATCTTCATCGACGACGTGGATCTCCGCGAGATTCGATTAGCGGCGCTCCGGCGGCGGACCGGCATCGTCTCGCAGGAGACCCTGCTGTTCGACGACACGGTGCGCAACAACATCGCGTACGGGAAGGATGAGATGAACGAGGAAGCCATCACGGATGCGGCGAAGGCCGCGTACGCGCACGAGTTCATCATGCGCTTGCCGAACGGGTACGACACGCTCATCGGCGAGAACGGCGTGAAGCTCTCGGGCGGGGAGCGCCAGCGGTTGGCCATCGCGAGGGCCTTGCTGCGCAATCCCCCGATCCTCATCCTCGACGAGGCCACGTCCTCGCTCGATACGGAATCCGAGCGCATGGTGCAGATGGCGCTGGCCAATCTGATGGAGGGCCGGACGACGTTCGTAATCGCTCACCGGCTCTCCACGGTCCAGCGGGCGGACCGGATCGCGGTGCTGGCCGGGGGGCGTCTCGTCGAAATCGGCCGCCACGAAGAACTGCTGGCGAAGGCGGGCGTCTACCAGCGGTTGTATCAGATGCAGTTCCAGGATGAAGGGGAAGACGACGTTAAACGTTAAACGTTATTCGTTAAACGGAAATGCATCGGCGAGATCAGGTTTCACGATTAACGTATAACGAATAACGGATTTAAGAATGATGTGGAATTGGTTCAAACTTGCGGTCGTGCCCCCGCTCGGGTCTCTGTGTATCCGTATGCTCGGTCGGACGCTGCGCATCCGGACGCTGTACGCCGATCGCGTCACGGCGTTGTGGGAGGCGGGCCGTCCCTGCATCATTGCGTTCTGGCACAGCCGGCAGATCATGATGCCCCTGTGCTACGGCGGGTCCAGGCTCTTCATCCTGATCAGCGAGCATCGCGACGGCGAGCTGATCCATCGCATCGTGCGCCGGTTCGGCTTCGGCACCGTGCGCGGCTCGACCACGCGCGGGGGCGCGCGGGCGCTCCGGCAGATGACTCGGCTGGGCCGGTCGGGCGCCGATCTGGCGGTCACGCCCGACGGGCCCCGAGGCCCCCGGTGCGTCGCGCAGGCCGGCGTCGTGGAGCTGGCGAAGCTGACGGGGCTGCCGATCATCCCCCTGACCTTCGCCGCCTCAAAAAAAAACTCTTCCGCAGCTGGGATCGCTTCGAGGTGCCGCTGCCGTTCAGCCGGGCCTGCTTCCTGTGGGGCGAGCCGATCAGTGTGCCGGCCGACGCCGATCGCGCGCAGCTTGAGGCGAAGCGGGTGGAAGTGGAGACGGCGCTCAACAAGCTCTGCGATGAGGCGGATCGCGCCGTCGAGGACGTTACTCGTTAACCGTTATTCGTTGATCGTTAAACGGAGCTGTAGTCATTCCAGGAATTCACGACTAACGTATAACGATTAACGTTTAACGAGCGGCTATGTTCGTTCTCTACAATCTTCTCTTGCTCCTGGCGTCGCCGTTCATTCTTGCCCTGCTCCTAGCCAAAAAGCGGTGCCGCCCTGGCCTGCGCCAGCGCCTGGGATGGCTGCCCGAGAGCCTGGCCGAGCAGTGGGGCGATGGACGGACGATCTGGGTACATGCCGTGTCGATGGGAGAGGCGACGGCGGTCGTTCCGCTCATGCAGCAGTTGAAAACCCGCTATCCGCAATGTCGGATCATTGTCTCGACCGTGACCGAAACCGGCCGGGAGACAATTCAGAAGAAGCTGGACGGGCAGGCCGAACATATTTACTTCCCGCTGGATTTCCGCCGGGCCGTCCGGTCGGTGCTGGACGCGGTCCGTCCCCGGCTGATCATCATCGTCGAAACGGAGTTGTGGCCGAACTTCCTGCGTGAGGCGGCGGCGCGCGGCATTCCGGTGGTCCTTGTGAACGGCCGTCTTTCGACCGATTCCTTCGCGGGCTACCTCCGGCTCCGTCCGTTCTTCCGTCATGTCCTGGCGGCGTTCACTCTCTGCTCCATGCAGACCGAACGGGACGTGGACCGGATCATCCAACTGGGCGTGGACCCGGAGCGCGTCGTGCGGACCGGCAATCTCAAGTACGATCAGGTCGCCGCTTCGGCCCAGGCGGCGCCTGGGAGGATTTCCAAACGCGACCTGGGCGTGGCGGACGGCGAAGAGCTGTTCGTCGCCGGCAGCACGCATCCGGGAGAGGAAGAGGCGGTGCTGGACTGCTACCGCCGCCTGCTCGATGGCGCGCCCGCGCTGGTGCTGGCGCTCGCGCCCCGGCATATCGAGCGGGCGGACGCCGTGTGCGCGGCGGCGCGTCTGCGCGGATTCACCGTGCTCCGGCGCACGCGTCTTTCCAAAGCGGCATCGCCGCCGGGCGGCCCGCGCGTGATCGTGCTGGATACGCGCGGAGAACTGGCGTTCCTGTATCGCGAGGCGACGCTGGTCTTCGTCGGTGGAAGCCTGGTGGACGTGGGCGGCCACAGTCCCCTGGAGCCGGCGGCCTGGGGCAAGGCCGTCGTCTTCGGTCCGCACATGGACCACTTCGCCGAAGCGGCGGAGCAGTTCCTCAGCAAGGGAGCCGGGATTGAAGTACGCGATGCCGGCGGCATGGCCGACGCGATGGCGGCCCTGCTGAATGACCGGGCGAAATTGGAGGAGCGGGGGAAAGCCGCCTATCAGCTCGTGCTGGAGAATCAGGGCGCGGTGGCGCGCACGGTGGCCTTGATCGCGCGGATACTGGAAAGTGAAAAGCGTTAATCGTTAAACGTTAAACGTGTGGGTGTGGTCGATTAACGATGAACGATTCACGAATAACGTCCCTCGACTGGGCGCTCGCTCCGTTGAGCCCGCTGGCGTCCCTGTATGGGTTCGCGATGAGGGTCCGGTCGGCGCTGTACGCGCGCGGGCTGCTGACCCAGCATACCTTGCCCTGCCGGGTCATCAGTATCGGCAATCTGACTGTGGGGGGGACGGGCAAGACGCCGGTGGTGATCGCGCTGGCCTCCGCACTCCGCGACCGGGGGCGCCGGGTCGGGGTTGTCAGCCGCGGATACAAGCGGCGCAGCGCCGACGCGATCGTGGAGGTCTCCGACGGGCGATCGGTGCTGGGCAATCCGAATGAGACGGGCGACGAGCCCTTACTGATCGCGCAACGCTGTCCCGGCGTGCCGGTGGCGGTGGGCGCCGATCGCCCGTCGGTGGGGCGGTATCTGATCAAGTGCTACCACGTTGACTCGCTGATCATGGATGACGGCTATCAGCATCTGGCTTTGCGGCGGGACACGAATATCCTGGTGCTGGACGCGGGCGCGCCGTTCGGCAACGGCTACCTGCTGCCGCGAGGGCGTCTGCGCGAGCCGCTCTCCGCAATGGCGCGGTCCACGGCGGTGCTCGTGACGCGCGCCTCGCAGGGCGGGCGACTGGACGAGATCAAGGCTGCGGTCGGTGCTGCGGCGCCGGCGGTGCCGATCTGGGTCACGGATTTCGCGCCGGGCGCGCTCATACAGGTGGGAGGCTCGTTCACAATAGAGCCGTCCGCATTGAAAGGCGAGCGGGTGCTGGCCGTGAGCGGGATCGGGCAGCCGGACTCGTTTCGAAGGCTGCTGGAGGCGGCCGGGGCCGTGGTCGCGGACCATTGCGTCTTTCCCGACCATCACGCATACTCTCGGGAAGACGTGCAGAAGGTGCGTCAGGCCGCGGAGCGGGCGGGCGCGGTGCGGATCGTGACGACGGAGAAAGATGCGGTGAAGCTGGCGCCTCTGATTCAAACCCTCTCCCCATCGGAGGGAGAGGGCAGGGTGAGGGGGGACATCTGGGCAGTCAGAATTGATCTCGTATGGCTCGAGGGGTTTGACGAATGGACGCGGGTCGTTTTAACCGGTTGACCAGGCCGGGAGCGGTCAAGCGGATCCTGGTCCGGGGCACGAACTGGGTCGGCGACGCGGCAGGGAGGCGACGATGACACCGATCGAATTTGACGCGATTATTTTTCAGGAAGGCAAAACCTACGTCGCTCACTGCCCTGAGCTGGATGTGTCCAGTTGCGGGCATGACGTGGAAGAGGCACGGCGGAACCTGAAGACGGCTGTGCGCCTATTTGTGGAAGAAGCCGAGCAGCTTGGCACGCTGAGCGAGATTCTGCGAGGTTAAACTATGGAAATCTTTCCTGGCATCTCGATGGACCCCGGCGTCAGGTTCGGCAAGCCCTGCCTGACCGGCACGCGGATTGATGTGGCCACGGTCGTCGGCGCTCTGGCTGCCGGCGAGAGTTTTGAGTCGGTGCAGGAAGCCTACCAGATCACACGAGAGCAGATCCTCGCCGCGCTCCGATACGCGGCTCATGTTGCCGCTCATCTGCCGCCTGCGGTTGAACAGGCGTCTTGAAGATCCTGCTGGATGAGAATTTTCCGCTCTCGCTCTACCATCGGCTTCGCGCTGGAGGGTATGATGTGGAGCATATTATCGTTCTTGGACAACGTGGCATTCGGGATTTGGAACTACGAAGGCGTATTGCTGAAGAAGACCTGGTATTTCTCACTCATGACACAGAGTTTGAGGATGTGCCTTCCGGCTACCGCGGCATCGTTATTATTTCGCGTGTCAGGCAGGGGCTTCCTATCCAACAACGAGTACAGCTTTGGTTCGATGCGATGAAAGGTTTCCGGGAACAGAGGCCAGCCGGAAAGCTGTTTGATCTCTTTGAAACAGGCGAGCTCGTCCCGTGGGAAATTCGTGAACTATGAACGTGATGTTTGGGCGCGAGGGACTGGACGAATGGACGCGGGTCGTTTTAAACGGTTGATCAGGCCGGGAGCGGTGAAGCGCATCCTGGTCCGGGGCACGAACTGGATCGGCGACGCGGTGCTGACGACGCCGGCGCTCGCGGCCCTGCGCGCAGGTTTCCCGCAGGCGAGGATCGCCCTGCTGGTGAAGCCGGCGGTCGCCGAGTTGTTGCAATGCCATCCGGCCATCGACGACATTGTGCTGTACCGCGACCCGGGGCCGCACGCCGGCCTGGGCGGCAAGCTGTCCCTGGCGATCCAGTTGAACCGTGGGCATTACGATCTGGCGGTTCTTCTGCAAAATGCGTTCGAGGCCGCGGCCGTTACGGCGCTGGCCGGCATTCCCAACCGCTATGGGTATGCCACCGACGGGCGCTCGCTTCTGCTGACCCATCGGGTCCCGCTGACCCCGAAGATCCGGCGCACGCATCAGGTCGAGTACTACCTGGAGTTGCTCAAGCCCCTGGGCATCCCAGCCGAGCCGGCGGCGCCGGCGCTCCGGACGACGCCGGGAGAGGATGCGGCTGCGGTCAAACATTTAGAAGCATTCGGCGTCAAGCCCGATCAAGTCGTGATCGGGCTCAACCCCGGTTCCGTGTACGGCTCGGCCAAACGCTGGCTTCCGGAGCGCTTCGCCCAGGTGGCGGACCGCTTGGCGGCCGAGCACGAGGCGTGCGTGCTGATCTTCGGCGGCAAGGGGGAGGAGGACCTGGGGTCCGCCATCGCCGGGATGATGACGGCGCCCACTATCGTCTTTTCCGGGCGGACGACGGTGCGACAGTTGATGGCCTTGGTCAAGCGCTGCCGGCTGTTCATCACCAACGACACCGGCCCCATGCACATCGCCGGGGCGTTCGGCGTGCCGCTGGTGGCGATTTTCGGACCGACCAATCCGGCGACCACGTCGCCGTACGGTCCCGGCCATGAGCTGGTCCGTCACCCCGTGGAATGCTCTCCCTGTCTGCTGAGGGAATGTCCCATCGATCACCGCTGTATGCAGAGGATCGGGGTTGACGAGGTCTATGGAGCGGCCGTGCGGCAGCTTGGAACGGGGCATGCGGAAGGCGGCGGCAAGGCGCCGGTGGTCTACCTGGACCGCGACGGCACGCTCAACTTCGACCCCGGCTACCTCAACCAGCCGGAGCAGCTCCGCCTCCTGCCGGGCGTCGGGCAGGCCGTGGCGCGCTTGAACAGGGCCGGCTTCAAGACGGTCGTGCTGTCCAACCAGTCGGGGCTGGCGCGGGGACTCATCACGAACGAGCAACTGGACGCGATCCATCTGCGGTTGCGCGAGCTGCTGGCCGAGGACGGGGCGCGGCTGGACGGAATCTTTATCTGCCCGCACCATCCGGATGAAGCGTGCGCCTGCCGCAAGCCCGCGCCCGGCCTGGTCCTCCGCGCGCAACGGGAACTGGGCCTCGCGCCGGAGCGTGCGATCGTGATCGGAGACAAGGCCAGCGATGTCGGGCTGGCCCGGCACATCGGCGCGATGGCCGTCTTCGTGTCGAGCGGGCACCATCCGGAAGAGGAACGGGCGCGCATGGCCGACGAGGGCCTCGTGCCGGACTTCACGGCCCGCGATCTGGCCGAAGGGGTGAAATGGATTCTGGAGACCGCGCAAACACGTGAAACGTTAATCGTGCAACGTTAAACGTGTTACGAATAACGATTAACGAATAACGATGAACTATTCACGTATCCTGATCGTCAAGCCCAGCTCGCTGGGCGATGTCGTGCACGCGCTGCCGACCCTGTCGGCCTTGCGGCGGCGGTTCCCGTCGTCGAAGCTGTCCTGGCTGGTAAAACGGGAGTGGGCGGACGTGCTGGAGGGCAATCCCGATCTCGACGAGGTGCTGGCCGTGGACTTGTCGGCCGGAGGATGGCCGGCGGCGATCCGCGCGGTCCGCGAGGGCCGATTTGATCTGGTGGTGGACCTGCAGGGCCTCCTGCGAAGCGCGGTGCTGGGCTGGGCGTCGGGGAGCGCGATCCGTGTCGGGTTTGCGAACGGCCGGGAGGGCAGTCCCTGGTTCTACACGCATCGTGTGCCCGTGCCAGACGCGCCCATGCATGCGGTGGACCGCTATTTGTTGATGGCGCGGTTCCTGGGAGCCGACCCGGAGCAGCCGGGCCCGTCGGCGTTTTGCCTTCCGCGCGATCCCGCAGCCGAGGCGCGGGTCGAGGCGCTGCTCGCGGCCGCCGGCGTCCGGACGGGGACGATGCTGGCGGCGCTGAACCCCTCGGCGCGGTGGATGACGAAGCGGTGGCCGGCCGGATCGTTTGCGGCGGTCGGCGACTGGCTCCAGCGGCATGGCGGCGCTCGCGTGGCGGTCGTGGGCGGCCGCGAAGAGCGGTCGGCGGGAGACGACGTGATCCGGTCCATGCAGACCGCGCCGCTCGATCTGGTGGGGCGGACGACGATGAAGGAGTTGATCGCCCTGTTGCGGCGGCTGCGCGTCTTCATCACGAACGACTCGGGTCCCATGCATCTGGCCGCGGCCGTCGGCACGCCGGTCATCGCCCTGTTCGGACCGACCGACCCCGGCAGGACCGGGCCCTATGGCGCCGGCCACCGCGTGCTCCGCAGCGGCGTGCCCTGCAGTCCCTGCTTCAGCCGGCGCTGCGCGAACGCGGTACCGTTGGAATGCTTGACCACGATCAGACCGGAGCAGGTAATTGAAGCGGTATCTCTATTGCTGGACCAGAAGGTGACGTTAAACGTTAATCGTTAAACGGTAAACCGAAATGCTCTATACGGCTTTAATCAAATCCCACGATTAACGTATAACGAATAACGGTTAACGATTATGGAGGAAAGTACATGCCAATCGACAAGGAACTGTTAGCGATCCTGGCCTGTCCCAAGTGCAAGGGCG
>CAYLLY010000005.1:0-4047 GCA_964384595.1 uncultured Nitrospirales bacterium | reverse complement strand
ATGCCAATCGACAAGGAACTGTTAGCGATCCTGGCCTGTCCCAAGTGCAAGGGCGACATCAAGCTGACCGACAAAGGCGACGGGCTGGTCTGCCAGGCCTGCAAGCTGATGTATCCGATCAAGGACGATATTCCGGTCATGCTGATCGACGAGGCCGTCAAGCTCGCGTGAATATCCTGCTCGTCAGGCCGGACGGGATCGGGGATGAGATCCTGTCGCTTCCCGTGGCGACGGAACTGCGTCGTGCAATGCCGTCAGCGCGCGTGAGCTTTCTGTCGAGCGTCTATGCTGCGCCGGTCCTGGCGCACCATCCGGACCTCGATGCGGTGCGGACCGTGGCGGGACAGGAGACGCTGGGCGAGCTCGTTCGTCTGTTCCGGAAAGATGTTGATGCCGCGATCTTCCTTAAGCCATTTCGCCGGCTCATGACGGCGGCTTGGCTGGCGCGCGTGCCGCTGCGGGTCGGCACGGGGTACCGGTGGTATTCCTGGCTGCTCAACCGGCGGGTCTACGAGCACCGTCGCGATTTCGCCCGCCATGAAAGCGCGTACAATGTCGGCTTGCTCCAGGGGCTGGGGCTGTCGCCCGGCGAGATCGCTGCGCCGCGCCTGGTGGTCACTGCCGGGGAGCGTGAGTGGGCGCGAAGTCTTCTGGGCGGGGAGCCGGCGCTCCGCGTGGTGGTCCATCCCGGCGGGTTTTCCAGCCGCGTGTGGAAGCCGGTCCACTTCCGGGACCTCGTTCTGCGATTGGCCCGCGAGGGACGCCGGGTGTTGTTGACGGGAAGCGCGGCGGAGCGGGACAAACTCCGGGCCGACGCGCAGGTCTCCGCATGGCCGGCCGGCGTCAGCGACCTCATGGGGGAACTGACGCTTCGGCAGGTGATGGCGGTGATCGTCGACAGTCATGTGGTGGTGTCCATGTCCACCGGGCCGATGCACATCGCCGCCGCGCTGGGAGTCCCGACGGTCAGCATCTTCGACCCCCGCCGCAATCAATCCCCGACCCGCTGGCAGCCGCTGGGCACAGGGGTCGTGCTCCGGCCCGATGTCCCGACCTGCGAGAAGTGCATCTATGAGGCGTGTCCCTACTGGGACTGCCTGGACCGCGTCACGGTCGAGGCCGTGGCCGAGCGGATCACCCGCGTGCTGGCGCGCGCGCTGCCCATTCAGGTGGCCGATGTCTAAGCTGTCGGCCTACGTCCTCACGTTCAACGAGGAAGGGAAAATCCGGGAAGCCCTGGAAAGCATGAAATGGGCCGACGAGATCGTGGTGCTGGACTCCCACAGCACCGATCGGACGGAGCAGATCTGCCGGGAGTACACGGACAAGATCTACCAGTGCGACTTTGCGGGGTTCGGCAAGCTTCGGAACCGCGCGCTGGAATTGGTGGCGCACGACTGGGTGCTGAGCATCGATGCCGACGAGCGCGTGACGGACGAGCTGCGCGAGGAAATCCGGGGCGAGCTCGCGCGGGGCCCGCGGGCTGACGCCTTCTTCGTCCCCCGCAAGAACCTGTTTCTCGGCCGGTGGATCCGCTACTGCGGATGGTATCCGGATTACCGCCAGCCGCAGTTCTTCAACAAGCACCGGCTCCGGTACCGCGACGACCTCGTGCATGAGGGCTTCGAGGCGACGGGGACGACCGCCTACCTGAAAAGCCATGCCCTGCAGTATCCGTTTCGCGACCTGGGCGAGTACCTGCGGAAGATGAGCCGGTACTCCTCGCTCATGGCGGAACAGATGGCGAAGAGCGGGCGGCGGTTCCGCGCGCATCAATTGGTCACCCACCCGGTTTTCACCTTTTTCAAGATGTACGGGTTGCGGCAGGGATTCCGGGACGGGATGCCGGGATTGATCCTCTCACTGCTCTACGCCTACTATACGTTCGTCAAGTACGCCAAGCTGTGGGAGCGGAGCCGGGTTTCGGCATGAAGGGAGACCAGACACGATGAAGGGTGTAATCCTGGCGGGTGGACTGGGCTCGCGGCTGCACCCGTTGACGAAGGTGACGAACAAGCATCTCCTGCCCGTCTACGACAAGCCCATGATCTACTACCCGATCCAGACGCTGGTGAACGCGGGCATTCGCGATATCCTGCTGGTGACGGGCGGCAACAGCGCGGGCGATTTCCTGCGGCTCCTGGGCAACGGGCAGGAGTTCGGCCTGCAGCACCTGAACTATACCTATCAGGAAGGCGAGGGCGGCATCGCGGCGGCCTTGAGCCTGGCCGAGTATTTCGTGAACCGGGAGCCGGTCTGCGTGGTCCTGGGCGACAACATCATCGAGAAGAACATCATCGCCGCCGCCCGGGCCTACGAAAAGCAGAACGGGGGCGCCAAGATTCTTCTCAAGGAAGTCAAAGATCCCCAGCGATTCGGCGTGGCCGTGCTGGAAGGGGACCGCCTGGTCAAGATCGAGGAAAAACCGAAGGAACCGAAGTCTCCCTATATCACCACCGGCATCTACTTTTACGACCATGAGGTGTTTGATATCATCCGGACGCTGAAGCCCTCCGCGCGCGGCGAACTGGAGATCACCGATGTGAATAACGCCTATCTCGATCGCGGTCGGCTGACGTGGGACATCCTGGACGGGTGGTGGACCGACGCGGGGACCTTCGAGTCGCTGAAACTGGCGAATAATCTGGTTGCCCAGACCGGCGCGAACAAATTAGATCGTTAAACGTTAATCGTGAACCGTGAACCGTGAAGAGGAGTTGTTCTTGCCGCATGTGTGAACGTTTGAGCAGTCTTTTGGGGGAAGGTTCTTTTGCAACGATTAACGAATAACGAGTAACGGTCTTCATGCGAATTTTGGTGACAGGCGGCGCCGGCTTCATCGGCTCGCACTTGATCCGTCATCTGTTGACCGACGGCGAGGCCCAGGTCGTCAATCTGGACGCGCTCCGATACTCCGGCAATCTCGACAACCTGAAGGACCTCGGCGGCCTTTCCCGCTACCGCTTCGTCCACGGCGACATCTGCGACGCCGCGCTCGTGGACCGGGTCATGCGGGAGCACCGGATCGAGGCCGTCGTGAATTGCGCCGCGGAAACCCACGTCGATCGCTCGATCGTGGAGCCGGGAGGGTTCGTCAGGACCGACGTCGTCGGGACTTCCGTGCTGCTGGAGGCGGCGCGGACGTCCGGCGTCCGGCGGTTCGTGCAGGTCAGCACCGATGAAGTATACGGCGACGTGCCGAGCGGCCGCTCGAAGGAGTTCGACCCGCTGGCCCCGCGCAGCCCGTACGCGGCCAGCAAGGCTGCGGGGGACTTGCTGGCGTTGAGTTATTTCACCACGTACGGCCTGCCGGTCCTGGTGACGCGCGGCAGCAATACCTTCGGCCCCAACCAGTATCCCGAGAAATTCATTCCCTTGTTCGTGACGAATGCCATTGAGGACCAGCCGTTGCCGCTCTACGGAGATGGGCTCCAGCAGCGGGACTGGCTCTACGTGCAGGATCATTGCGAGGGCATCGCGCTGGCGCTCGCGAAGGGCGAGCCGGGACATGTGTACAACCTGGGCACCGGCGAGGAACGCCCGAACCGCGACGTGGCCGAAGCCATCCTGGGGCTCCTCGGCAAACCCCGGTCCCTGCTGCGGCACGTGACGGATCGCCCCGGCCATGACCGCCGGTACGCGCTCGACAGCGGGAAGATCGCGAAGCTTGGATGGGCGCCGCGTTTCCCCTTCGACGAGGCCTTGAAGGCCACGGTCGCTTGGTACCGCGACAACGCCTGGTGGTGGCACAAGATCAAGTCCGGCGAGTTCCGGGCGTACTACGAAACGATGTACGGAACCCGGCTCAGGGACGCGCAGGGAGGGCGGTAGGGCACGGGATGGCAAAAATCCGCGTCCTCCAGGCCTGCAATCAACTGGGGATCGGGGGAACGGAGAAGACCATCCAGGTCTTCAGCAAGTACCTCGACCGGTCCCGGTTCGAGTTGTTCGCCTGCGGCTTGCGGGCGGGCGGGCCGCGGGCCGACGAGCTGGCGAAACTCGGGGTGACCGTCGTCGTGCAGCCGCCGGACCTCGATGCCCTGATCC
>CAYLLY010000004.1:63872-68596 GCA_964384595.1 uncultured Nitrospirales bacterium | reverse complement strand
GCGTCCTCAGGCGGAGCGCATCTATGTGGGACGCCGGGGCCGTGGGGAGTACGGCGACCAGGCGGAGATCAATCGCCTGATGATTGAACGGGCGCGCGCCGGCCGGATCGTGGTCAGGTTGAAAGGCGGTGATCCCTTTGTGTTCGGCCGGGGCGGGGAAGAAGCCGAGGCGGTCGCCGAGGCCGGGATTCCCTTCGAAGTCGTTCCGGGCGTCACGGCGGCCATCGCTGCCCCCGCGTATGCCGGCATTCCGGTTACTCACCGCACGCTGGCCTCCAGCGTGGCGCTGGTCACCGGCCATGAGGACCCGCTGAAGCCGTCACCGACGGTCGAATGGGACCGGCTGGCCTTGACGACCGGCACCGTCGTGTTCCTGATGGGCATGAAGAATCTTCTCCCCATCGTGACGCACCTCACGGCCTCCGGCCGCCCGGCCGACACGCCGGTGGCGTTGATCCGGTGGGGGACGCGGGCCGAGCAGAAGACCATCGTCGGCACGCTGGCCGATATCGTGCAGAAGGCGGAGGCGGCGAAACTGGAGCCGCCCACCGTCATTGTCGTGGGCGAGGTCGTGCGGCTGCGCGAGAAGCTCAACTGGTTCGAGTCCCGGCCGCTGTTCGGCACAACGGTCCTCATCACCCGCCCCCGCGAGCAGGTGGCCGAGTTCGCCGTCCTCCTGGCGGCCTACGGCGCCCAGGTGATCGCCTTCCCGACGATTGCGATTGTCCCGCCCGCGGATTGGAGCTCGCTCGATCGGGCCATCGCCGATCTCGCCGGCTACGACTGGCTGATCTTTACCAGCGTCAACGGCGTGCGGTTCTTTTTCGAACGCCTGCAGACCCTGGGGCACGATGCCCGGGCGTTGGGGCGCGCGCGTCTCTGCGCAATCGGCCCCCGGACGGCCGAAGCCCTGGCCGGCGCGGGGTTCACGGCCGATGTGGTGCCGGCCGAGTACCAAGCGGAAGGCCTCATCGAGGCGTTCAAGAAGGAGCGGCTCCAGGGCGTCCGCATGCTGATCCCGCGGGCCGAAGTCGCCCGCGATCTCCTGCCGGACGAGCTCAAGGCCAGAGGGGCGAATGTGACGGTGGCGGTGGCCTATCGCACCATCCGCCCGGACGCGGACGCGGCGGCGATCAAGGAACGGCTTCGCCGGGGGGAAGTCGGCGTGGTCACGTTCACGAGCTCCTCCTCCGTGCGGAACTACGTCGAGCTGTTCGCCGATCAGGAGGAGGCGCTCGCCTTGACGGCGAACGCGGTGGTGGCCTGCATCGGGCCCATCACGGCGGAGACGGCGGAATCCTGCGGGCTGAAGGTCGCCATCCGGGCGAAGGAGAATACGATCCCGGCGCTGGCGGAGGCCATCGTCGGGCGTTGCGCGCATTCATCGTGCGACGCCTAAGGCGCATGTCAACCGAACAAGACAAGGGGAGGGAGCAGCATGGTGCCGGTTAAATCGGTGATGATCCCGGTGGAAAAAGTGCGTACTGTGGATCGGGACACGACAATCAAGGCGGCGGCGGAACAGCTCAGGGATCACAACATCGGCAGCCTGTTCGTCACGAAGGGGAGCGAGATCATCGGGATCTTCACCGATACGGATGTCGTCCGTCGGTGCGTGGCCGGCGGACTCGACCCGAGCAAAACCAGCGTCGAGCAGGTGATGTCGGCGCCGGTGTTGATGATCGACGAGAACAAAACGCTCCTGGACGCCAACGACCTGATGGCCAAGTCCCATGTGCGCCATTTGGGCGTGTCTCGCAGCGGGAAGCTGGTCGGCATGATCTCGGTCCGGGACCTGGTGGTCTTCCTGACCAATCTGCCCCGGAAATAGGGACAGCGCGATGCCGTTTCCGCAAGACCGCCTGCGTCGCCTTCGGGCAACCGAGGGATTCCGCCGAATGGTCCGCGAGACCCGGCTGTCGCCGGACAACCTGATCGCGCCGTTCTTTGTGGTGGAAGGACGCGATGTGCGCCAGCCGATCGGGTCGATGCCGGGGCAGTGGCGGCTGTCGGTGGACCATCTGATCAAGGACGCCGGGGAAGTGCATGCTCTGGGCGTGCCGGCCGTCCTGCTGTTCGGAGTCCCCGCCGGGAAGGATGAGACCGGGAGCGGGGCGTGGGCGCCCGACGGGGTCGTGCCGCAGGCGATCCGCGCGGTGAAGGATCGGATCCCCGGCGTAGTCGTCGTCACCGATGTCTGCGTCGATGAGTACACGACGCACGGCCATTGCGGAATCGTGCAGGACGGGCGCATCCTGAACGATGAGACCCTGGAATGCCTGCAGAAGATGGCGCTCAGCCACGCCCGCGCGGGCGCCGACATGGTCGCGCCGTCGGATATGATGGATGGGCGGGTCGCCGCCATCCGTCGGGCGCTGGACGGCGAAGGGTTCACCCAGACGCCCATTCTGGCCTATGCGGCCAAGTTTGCGTCCTGCTTCTACGCGCCGTTCCGGGAAGCCGCGGCGTCGAGCCCGCAATTCGGCGACCGCCAATCCTACCAGATGGATGCCGCCAACATTCGGGAAGCGCTTCGCGAGATCGCGCTCGATATCCAAGAGGGCGCCGATATCGTCATGGTCAAGCCGGCGCTGCCGTACCTCGACGTGATCCACGCGGCCCGGCGGGCCTTCGACCGGCCGATCGCCGCCTACCAGGTGAGCGGGGAATACAGCATGATCAAGGCGGCGGCTCAGCAGGGGTGGCTGGATGAACGGCGGGCCATGCTGGAGACCCTGGTGTCCATCCGCCGCGCGGGCGCCGATCTGATCCTCACCTATTACGCGAAGGAGGCCGCACGGGCCTTGCACGAATGAGGGTGCTGCACCGTCTCCAGGACTGCGCAGGGCTGCCCTTTCCCGTCGTGACTATCGGCAACTTCGACGGGGTGCATGCAGGACACCGGGCCGTGCTGCAACTGGCCTGCGAGCGCGTGCGCGCGCAATGCGGCACCGCCATCGTGCTGACGTTCGAGCCGCACCCGCTGCGTGTGCTCGCTCCCGACGTGGAACTGAAGTTTCTCAGCGATCCCGATGAAAAGCTGGCGCTGCTCGAGGAAGCCGGCGTGGATGTGGTAGTTCGCCTCCCGTTCACGCAGGCATTCGCGTCGCAGACACCGGAAGAGTTCATGGTCCAGGTTTTGCGGGACGGGCTGGGCACGCGTGAACTCTACGTGGGTCAGAATTTTCGATTCGGCAAGGAGCGGAGCGGCACCATCCAGATGCTCAAGGAAGCGGGGCCGCGGCTGGGCTTTGCGGTCCACGCCATCTCGCCGGTGGTGATGGAGGGCGCGCCGGTGAGCTCGACGCGGATCAGAGACCTGGTCCAGGCAGGGGCGATGGATGAGGCGGCGCTGCTGCTGGGGCGGTCCTATCAACTCAAGGGGACCGTCGTGCGGGGGAGCCGCCGCGGGGGAGAACTGGGCTTCCCGACGGCGAATGTGCTCCCGCCTGGGGGACGCGTGCTTCCACCGGATGGCGTGTATGCGACTCATCTCCGGATGGGCCTGCAGACGTGGGGCGCCGTGACGTACATCGGCACGCGCCCGACATTCGGGACGGGCGAGCGCATCATTGAAACCTACCTGCTGGAAGGCGATCCTGGTCTCTATGGCCGTGAGGTGGGGATTGCGTTTCATGAGCGCCTGCGCGGGGATCAAGCGTTCGAGTCGGCCGAGGCGCTGGCGCGGCAAATTGCGGCCGACGTCGATCGGGCGCGGGAGATCGTGCGAAGACTCTCCGGCGCGACGGCCCGTTCCATGTTATCGTGAGTGATCGTATGGATACGCTGCGTGACTCGTCGCTCCATGCCGTCCTCCGCCGGGTTGCGGCGACCGTCCGGCGCACGCGGCTGATTCGCTCCGGCGACCGTGTGCTGGTCGCCGTTTCAGGGGGCGCGGATTCCGTCTGTCTCCTCACGCTCCTGCATGAGATGCGTGAACGGGCCCTGTTGCCCGGGATCGAACTCCGCATGGCCCATGTCAATTACGGGTTGCGTGGAGAAGAGTCGGAGGGGGATGAAGCCTTTGTGCGGGAACTGGGAACGCGGCTGAGCGTGCCGGTGAGTTGCGAACGGGTGCGACTCGTGCCGAAGTCCGGCAGGACGCTCCAGAGCCGGGCGCGGGACGCGCGCTATGCGTTTTTCGCGCGAGTGCTGCGGGAACAGGGGATGACGGCCGTGGCGACCGGCCACACCGCCGATGACCAGGCGGAAACCGTGCTGCTGTGGCTGCTGCGGGGGGCTGGAACGGGCGGCCTGGCCGGGATTCCCGTGAAGCGTGAAGGGGGTATTATCAGACCGCTGCTCGGCGTGACGCGACGGCAGGTCCTGGATTATCTTGCATTCCGTGGGATGCCGTACCGTTCCGATTCCTCCAATGGAACGCCGCAATACCGGCGGAATCGGATTCGCCAGGAGGTGCTGCCGGCCTTGCGGTCATTGAATCCGAGCATCGTTGAGGTGTTGGCTCGCGGAGCCGACATCCTCGCGACTGACGCCGCGGTGTTGAACGAGATCGAGCGCGAACGGTGGCGGGCCGTCGCAAAGGACGCCTCCTCCGGACGTGTTGTGCTGGACGGCGACCGGCTGGCCGCCGAACCGTTGGGTGTGCAACGTCGCCTGGTCAGGCGGGCGCTGGCGGAGGCACGGGGCGGGCCGGCGGGACTGACCTTCCGTCATGTGAGCGATATCCTTGAGCGTGTCCTGAAGGGGACTCATGGGGCAGG